>NZ_JAYGIG010000016.1:0-67250 GCF_034932105.1 Leptothoe sp. PORK10 BA2
GCTGATGCCGATATTTTCCATAGAGATGCACCCGACCCACACGCTAGGTTTCAACTATTTCTTAAAACCCATTTACTGGGCACGCGCGTCTGTATCAAATATTACATTTTGAATTTATAATTGCTGCGTTGACAGCGTCCCCTTTGACAATCGAACCATGATAGTCACCCTCTACGTAATCGATAGGTCATGTAGCCCACGGCACTGCCCGTCATACCCCAGCCCACCAGGGCAGGGACCCAAGGGACCCAGATGACTGGCCCCACCATAAAGCCATAGCAGGCTAGGGTCAGTAGACTAATGGACCCTAGACCTGCCAACAGTAGGGGGCCCGGTCGGACAAACCACCAAAAGACAAGGCCGCCCATGCTAGACCACAGCAAGATCCAACCGCTCTCTCCTAAAAATGGCCACCAGCGCATGAGGGGACGCTCTTCGAGTACGGCATTGATTAACTGACTGATCATTTGGCCATGGAGATAGACTCCAGGCACTGAATCGTCATAGGGGGTGTTGAAATCATCGGAGTTGCGATCGCTAAAATCCGTATAGCCGATCAGTACGATGCGATCGCGAATCAGGTCCGGACTCACCTCATCTTTGAGCACAGACTCCAGAGAAACCTGCTGGGCAAAATTCTTCAGTCGAGATCCCTGATCTGAGGTATCTGGATCATTTGGATCATGATAAGTGCGAAAATTTATTAGAGTTTGGTAATCTCCCAAACTACTCCAACCTAAATTCTCGGTATTGCCACTATAGGCCGTCCCATCACCATAAATATCAGGCAGTGCCACCTGGCCCAAGGTGATCACGCCCAAGCGCTGATCATCCCCCGTGTTCCCATAGGAAATGCCCTCAGTTTCAAGATAGGTTTTAGCCAACAACAGAGTAAAAGACTCCTCAGAAGGACAACGATCTGTGCCTAACTGGGTTAAATAGTGGCGACGCACGGTCTTACCACCATCTAACAAAAAATTGGCAAAGCCGACTCGATGCCCAGGCATCTCATTCCCAATATCACTCACCTGATTGCTGGCCGTCTGACAAATGCCAAACAGATTGTCTACCCCAGCCAGATCGTTTTTGAGTGCGCCCTGGGCCGGAAAATCACGGAAAAAGTCCACCCCAATCAAACGAGCCCCATGGCGATTGAGCACGCCAATGGTCTCTGAAAGCGCAGGGTCAGGAATGGTACTAATGCCAGGCTCATAGCGACCTTCGATCATTTGCTCCCGCAGCCACTCCCCACTGGGGGCATCCACCTTCACAATCAATAGCCGTTCATCTTGCTCGGTTTCATTGGGACGGAGTCGCAAAAACTGATCGTAGGCCCAAATTTCCAACGGTTGCAGCCCCCCAAATAGCCGTATCGCCGAGACGGCAAGGGCCGTAGCCACCGTTGCTAGGACCACGGCCCGAGGTTTGATTTTCCTAAAGGGTAGGGCCTGACTGGTCTGGATATAGAGCGTTTGTAGATCCGTGATGGCCGGTATTTTGTTGCCCGACGCCTGTAACCAATGCACCGATTCCGCCAGGTCGTTACCCCGCAGCAAGAAACCATCATCCCGCTGACTTCGCTCCCATTCGATGGCTTTCACGAGTAGTCGGGTGTGGGATCGCACATGCTCCGGATCGCTCTCTAGGGTGCGGAACAGCTCCCCAAAATTCACCAAAAAGTCGCCATCATGGCGGCGGAAATCACTCCAGGGTAAAGCCGCAATCCCAGCAATTCTCATTATGAAGAATAGCTATTCAATCGCCTGCTATCAGACTATTGTGGAAATGTGGCATGAGGCTTAGTCAATGACGAACGGGAGCTTTGCCACTGTAGTCGATTCATTTCGAGGAACGCTGTCATCCCTGCCGGACAAGCGCACGGGTAAGAACAGCCGCTACGCGATGTTGGATGCAGGGCTTAGTGCATTCAGTGTGTTCTTCACACAAACGCCGTCGTTTCTGGCGCACCAGCGCAAGATGTCCGATACGAAGGGTCGCAGCAATGCGCAAACGCTGTTTGGGGTGCATCAAATTCCCAGCGATAATCATATCCGAGATTTGCTGGATGGGATATCGCCCACTGTGCTGTATCCGGTCTTTGACGATATTTTTCAGGTGCTCCAAGCGACGGAGCAGCTATCATCGTTTCGGTCATTTGCCGATACTTTACTGATGCCGCTAGATGGCACCGAGTACTTCAGTTCAACGAAGATTCACTGTGCCCATTGCTCGACGAGGGTGCTTAAATCAGGCGAGACGCACTACTTTCATTCAGTCGTCACCCCTGTGATTGCTTGCCCAGGTCGCTCTGAGGTGATTCCGTTAGTACCGGAGTTCGTCGTACCGCAGGATGGTCATGACAAGCAAGACTGTGAAAATGCTGCCGCCAAACGCTGGTTTGCCCAATACGGGCCAAGGTATCGGGACCTGCGCATCACGGTTCTCGGCGATGACCTGTATTGTCGTCAGCCCTTGTGCGAGCGGCTGCTCACTGAGCAATTCAACTTCATTTTAAGCTGTCTGCCGAAGTCACATAAAACGCTCTACGAACACTTAGAAGGGATAGCACTGCCGAGTGTCATCAAGAAACAGTGGACGGGAAAAACCCTGAAAACCTATACCTACCGCTATCTCAACCAAGTCCCGCTCAGAGATGGCGACGATGCACTGCTCGTAAACTGGTGCGAACTCGTCATCACCAATGCCAAGGGTAAAATTCTCTACCAGAACGCTTTCGCGACCAACCACCTGATTACGGATGACAATGTTGAAGCTCTTGTCACGGCTGGGCGCACTCGATGGAAGGTCGAAAACGAGCATAACAACACCCTTAAAACCAAGGGCTATAACCTTGAACATAACTTCGGGCACGGGCAAAACCAATTAGCGGCTTTCCTGGCCACCTTGAACATCTTGGCATTGCTTTTTCATACCCTGCTCGCTTTGACGGATACAAAGTATCGATTGCTCAGAGCACATCTATCGACCCGAAAAACCTTTTTTAATGATTTACGGGCCTTAACCCGTTACGTTTGCTTTGATAATTGGGATCATTTGCTGACCTTCATGCTCGAAGGTCTGGAGCTTAAAGTGCCTACTGACACTAGCTGACCTCATAATGAGAATTGCTGCCGCAATCCCTTCTGGCAGGGTGGACCTCACCACATTCTGGTAGATTACCGGGAACACTCGCTTTTGGCGAGATTGAGCATAGGTCAATTCAGCTAAACAGGCTGGACATTGGGCCGACCGAGGGGACAACACATACAGAACATTTTCTGCATTATCAATCAGCTGATGGATTTCCTCCGGTCGAGCCGTCCACCCCGCTGCGCCTTCTGGGGATAGCCACGCACTCTTTCCTTGTACCAACAGAGTTTCATTCAGCCGTTGGGAAAAATCAAAGTCATCAATATGGTGAATAAAAAAGACACCAATAGTTTGCTCTGGAGACTGCTGTTGACTAGCCTCTAGAAACGCTAGCTGTAGTGGCAATGCCCCGTTAATCGGTCGATCCTTGGCATTTTGCGCCCAGGCAAAATAGGTCTCTTGCAGCTGACGCTGCAATAACAAACTCGGGTTGTGCTTCTGTCGTTCCCACTTGAGCGCCCTCACCAAAAGGCGTTTATGCTGATTATGGTAAGGAGCCTCTCGACGGATGGCCCGTAACAACTCAGTCAAGGACTTGGCTAAATCGATGGATGTTTGATTATCCATCAGGTTGATAAATTGCACCTTGCGTAGGCTATCGGGTAGTAAATTGAGATCTATGGGTTCCACCAGCATGGGAATAATGCGTTTGTTCAACGCCAGCGCCTGGTCGATCTCCATCTGGCAGTAGTCTGATGCGAGGGATGTTTGGCTAATCAAATAAACAATATTGTCGGCTTCCTCCAGGCCCCGCTGAATAGCCACCTCAAAGTCTTCCCCCAGCCGGATATCCACCGTATTGGTCCAGACAGTAACTCCGGCTTGCAGCAGGTGGTAACGCACAATTTCTCGAGTGGTCAAATCTTCCTCGGCATAGGAGATAAACACCTGGGCCATGCCACCATCGGCGGACTTGATGCTCTCAGTAATAAAGATCGCCTGTTGCAAACTGGGAGTGCAGGGGGGCTGACCTGAGGGACACTCCCTCAGTAGCCAGGTTTGAGCCTGTTGCCGGTCTTCCCCCATGAGCAGATACGAGGCCTGTTCCTGGTGACGCTCCCAGGTCAGGGCCTTGATCAGTAACTCAGTGTGCTGATGGACATAGTCTTCATGGCGGCGGCATAGATCCACCAAGCCAGTAATGGCCGCTTCTAAGTCATCCGTCCCGTCCCGGGCATAGATCCAATTGATTTTACCGATGCCAGGATGCAGGTTGGGAAAACTGGAATGTTTGCCCTGGGCTTGGTAGGCTTGCCATTGTTCTAGGCTGCCCTCGGGGTTACGGGCTTGCCAAGTGGCCTGACTAATCTCCTCCACCTGCAAAATGGGGATAATCCGTTTGTTGTATTTTAGGGCCAGGGCAATTTCCTTGGCGCAGTAGGGGGAGTTGACGGCATGGGGGGTGATGATAAAGACAAAATTATGGCTTTTTTCAATCCCGTCGTTGATCTGCTCTTGGAAGTCTACGCCGAGGGGGATATCGTTTTGGTCAAACCATACTTGAAAGCCTTGGTGGGTCAGTCGCTGATATAGATCGGTGGCAAAGGCTTTACTGTCGATGCGACCATAGGAGATAAAGACATCGTAGAACTGATTGATCCCTTCACTAGCCCTAATCAGCGCCCGGTGGAGATCCGTGGGTTCACTGCCCCCAGGCCCAGTCTCCGATAGCCAGGCCTGGGCCGTGGTGAATTGGCCAGCTCGGAGGAGAAATTTGCGATCGCGACCCTGACGCTCCCAGCTCAGCGCCTTAACCAACAGTCGCTTGTGCTGCGCCAAATAATCGGCGGAGGTTTGCAAGGTGCGCAACAGGTCATCCACCGCCCGGTCAAAATGAACCTCCGATGCCAGGGAAGAAAAATCAATAAACTGGAGCATCCGCAACTCGGCCGGTAGCAGCGCCACATCCATCGGCTGCACCAGCACCGGAATAATCCGCTTGTGGTATCGCCGGGCATAGGCCAACTCCTGTTGGCAATATGGCGAAGCTAAAGCACTGGGCGAAAGTAAAAGAACAATATTATCGGCCCTTTCAATCCCACGATTGATTGCCCCCTGAAAGTCCACAGCGGTGGGAATATCCACCGTGTTAACCCACAGGGTTAACCCCTCCCGTATCAGTCGCTGACGCACCTTTTCCTGAATTTCCATATCCTCTTGACTGTAGGAAATGAAAATTTGGGTCATCTGGTCATGGGCGGCCTTTAGACTCTCCGTAATAAACTCACACTGCAAATCCGTGGGTCGGCAGGGGGGCTGCTCATCTTTAAAGCGCGTCTGTAACCAGCGCTCAGCCTCAGCTAACGTATTATCCTCCGTTAACAGATACTGGGGCTGACGCTGCTGACGTTGCCAGTTGAGGGCTAGGGTCAGTAGCTGGGTGTGCAGACGCACATAGGGTTGCTGCCGCGCCAATATGGCCTGCAGTCTGGCCATCACCTCCTCAAAGTCATCCCGCCCTTCTCGCCCATACAGCCAGTTAATTTTGCTAATTTCCGGGGGCATGTTGGGGAAACTGCTATGGGCCCCCTTTTCCTGCAGAGCCCGCCAGCCAAACTCACTGGCATCGGGTGTGCGAGCCTGCCAAGTGTCATAGCTAATCTCCTCCACATGCAAGAGGGGAATAATGCGTTTATGGAAAGCTAAGGCTAGCTCCAGTTCCTTGGCACAATAAGGCGAATTAACGGAGTGGGGAGAAATAATAAACAGAAAATTATCGGCTTTCTGAATGCCATCATTAATTTGGTGCTGATAGTCCACCCCTGGGGGAATATCGTCAAAGTCAAACCATACCGCTACCCCCGCTGCCACCAGATAGTCCTTGACTTGTGTGGCAAACAAACAACTATCTGCCCTGCCATAGGAAATAAAGACATCCTGCAGAAGGGACAATGGCAATGTCATGACAGCCTAGAAACCATAGTCCCAACGGGCACGATATCCCCGAGCATCAATGTGGGTAAAGACCGATGCACTGGCGATGCCACCGCGATCTCCCCACCAGGATTCTAGTTTGCGGTTGACCTCCGGTGGGGAGATCCCTTGCACCACAAAATCCACCGCATCCCCTGAGAGATGGCGAGAACGGCTGGCCCCCCCAGCCTTACTATTGGAAGCAGGATCGCGATACCAGGAGTTAATGGTAATGGGGCGTCCTCCCAAATAATCTCGCACCTCCTCCATGGCTTCGGCAATTTTCAAAATGCCATTAACCACAGTTTCATCCGCGGGAATGCGGCTACCATTTTTGGTCGCTTCGGCCCAGCTAAAGTGGCCGCCCTTAAGGATGGGGTCGCCCAGATAAACCGTGCCGAGTTTCGGTACCTGAATGGGACGGCCCCGATCTTGGTCAGCAATCTTTGTTTCCGGTGCGACGGGAGGGTCCATGGGTTTGTTATTGGGCTCCGTCCCTTCCAGCTGAATATGCTGGGAAAATATATACCAGTCAACCCGATCATTTTGGCCCCGCAGTAAACCATCTGGAATACGCACTTTTACATGGCCGCCCTGGGCCGGGTCGTCCGTCAGCAGCTCTAGGCGGGTGCCAGCACTGACGAGCATTTTCTCGTCTTCCGCCAGCTTAAACCCCTGCTCTGGCTTGATTTTAAACAGGGTATCCGTCAGCACTAGCAGTTCGACAGCGGCCTTAGGTCCCCCCAATTCAATCATTTGCTGCTGTAGTAGGTAGCGCACAACAGCGGCAGCCCCAACGCGCGATGTGTTTTGGCCCAGGATGCTGGTTCCGCCCCACACCCAGGTTGACTCTTTACCCACACCGCCACGAAACCCATGCCATAGGTCAAATCCCCAAAGAAAAGCTCCTAGGGTACGGGTTTTAGCCTGGTGATATTTTTTGGCGATCAGCACATCCACCACCTGGCGTTCAAACTGGGCTGGCTCGCGAAAATTCCATTCGCTGTAGTGCAAAAGACCGATAAACCACCAGGGTACTCCCGTGGCTTTTTCTACCGATTCATAGTGCGATCGCAACTGCACCATGCGCCCTACAATTCCCCGCACCGTAGGCTCTATGTCCGCCTGGATCGAACAACCTTCAAACGCCGAGCCATAATCTGTTTCCAGTGTTTTGAGCGTTAAATCCATGGAGTTAGCCAATAAAACAACAGAGCTTGGCAAAAATGAACAATTAGGTCATTTTGATCATTAGATTCAAATACTTTACCGATGAAGTATTCCCATCGAAACCAATCAGCATAAATTGTTTATAAGTTAATTTTTATAAATCCAGAAAATCAGAAAGCCAGATTCCAAAGCTTCAGCGTGTACCTTTAAGTTGAATTCTGCTGAATATGAGCCCAGCTATATAGGGTTCATAGCCGCCTTGAACTTCTATGTATCTAGTATGTATCTAGTATGTATCTAGAAATTGCCGATCTATGCCTACCTCCCCTACCTGAACATTAGGCCTGAACATTAGGTCCGTAGCAAGTCCGTAGATCCTTATGGGGTCATGGAAACCTATTCTAACTAAGATCTACCCGCAGACCATCGCGAAATTAAAGCCCATAAAATCGAAAAAATGGCCAAGAAAAATGACTACAATGAGAAGCTTCAGAATACCCTAGGGAATCTGATTGACAAGCTTGAGATTACCGAGCTGCACAAAGAATTTCTCAAAAATCGCTGGCTAGACCAAGTGATGTGGCTAGAAGGACGAGCCGCTAAGGAACGCAATCAACATTTCAGGCTGCGCATGGTGACCATCATCGGTGGTGTCCTGGTTCCGGCCCTGGTGGGGTTTAAAAGTGAGAGTATAAGCATCAATCAAACCGTTGGTTGGATTGCGCTGGGTGTGAGTCAGGCGGTGGCGATTTCGGCAGCTGTAGAAGAGTTTTTTGGCCACGGAGATAAGTATCGCAACTACCGTAGTACGGCAGAAAGTATGAAAATCGAAGGCTGGGAGTTTATGCAGCTAGCTGGCCCCTATAAACGATATGCAGTTCACGAAAACGCCTATAAAACCTTTGCCCACCGGGTAGAGCAATTTATTCAAAAAGACGTAGAAGGGTTTGTTGCCCGTCTAGATGAGAAGCAAGACGACGATAACCGTGACCTAGACGAGGCCAAGGTTCATGCTGAACAAGCATCAATGCGGCTAAATCAAGACAACGAAGAACGGGCCCAGTTTTTAGCTGCCGAACAAGCACGACTAGGGTCCCAGGGGACTGCTCCCCCCAGGGGCTCAGAGAGCGGTTACTCCGGGTCCCTATTGGATATCCAGATGCCCCCCGATACTGAAGGAGTCACTGGAGGGGAGTCCTTTAAAACAAGCGGGTCTCCCTCCTTGGCAGAAATCCAGCCACTGGTGTCCACCAATAACCCACCCACCACAGACCGCCGCCCCGCTACCCACCGAGCAGCCACCCCCATTACCTCCAGCAGTAGTCTGCCCCCCCTAGGGCAACATGCCATGGAATGGGAAGAGAATGTAGACTTCCAGTCGCTAAAAACAATTCTGACTGAGCAAAACAGCGCTGTGGGCTCTGGCTCCAAGAGCAATGGAGGCGCGACCGCCGGACCTCAGCTGATCACCCCCGCCGAGGTATCCCAAATTTTGGAATGTTCCCTGGAGGACTGCAAAGTCTATTTGCCTGGTATTTTGGCAGCCATGAAAAAATACGGCATTTTAGATAACTCCGTCCTGATTGGCCTATTGGCCACCGTTCGGATTGAAACTGGCGGGTTTAAACCGGTCCATGAATGGGGTGGAGAGAGCTATTGGCAACGCTACGAAGAGCGGACGGACTTGGGCAATGTCCAGCCGGGGGACGGGATTAAATATCATGGCCGGGGCTATATTCAACTGACAGGACGGGCTAACTATAGTACCTATGGCAAAAAGCTAGGGGTGGATCTAGAGGGTAATCCCGACCTAGCGATGGACCCAGAAATATCGGCCCAGGTTTTGGCCTGTTACTTTAAAGAACGAGGGGTGGACCAAGCCGCTCGCGCCGGAGATTGGCGCAAAGTACGCAAACTGGTAAATGGTGGTTACCATGGCTGGGATGTGTTTTCAAATTATGTGGAACGGGCCCGGGCTCAACTCGGGTGATCCCGAGCAAACAATAGGTCTGAAGAGGGGCTCACAACCATGACTGATGTGGAAGATGCAACGCTCAACCAACGGGTCCCTCCACCAGACTTATGCAGCAAAAGTTCTACCGAGGCTAAGTACCGAGACTAAGTAATATTCCTCAGAAAATAAGCCATTTGTCCGATAAACATGCACATTCTTGGCAGGATAAGGGTATTTTGGGGTGGTTAAATGGGTTGACAATCAGTAGGCTAATCACACGCTTTTGTTAAGAGATGTACCAAATGCCCCAAACCTCAGACAGTGGACTGGTTGAACATAGGTTTTCGAATGGGCAACTTGCCAAGATCCTGAAAGTGGCTGATGGTACAAGCTACGAAAAAGCCCTGTCGATCTTAGGTTTGCAAGGCCCCACCCCCACATTGCTCGTGATTGGCGGCGCTAGCCACATGACGAGTGAGAGCCAGGCCAAGCTGTTGCAATTTTTTAACGATACCTTGGCTCCCCTGTCTAAAACGTTGGGCATCACCGTTTTAGATGGCGGCACGGATGCTGGCGTTATTCATATGATGGGGGAGGCTCGCCACCATGTGAGTGGTCGGTTTGATCTGATCGGCGTTGCCCCACTAAGACGGGTCATTTTCCCCGACAGTGAGCCTTTCCCCCAGACAACCAACGATCACGACTATCCCCCGGTGGATCTGGAACCCCATCACACCCATTTTTTCCTGGTTCCCGGTGAAAACTGGGGCAGTGAGTCTAGGTGGTTAGCTAAGTTTTCGTCAGTTTTAGCCAGTCCCTTACCCTCTATGACCATCCTGATCAATGGGGGGCAAGTGTCCCTTATGGACTTGCGGCTGAATCTAGAGTTAGGTAGACAGGTCACTATTATTGCGGGCAGTGGTCGTTTAGCCGATCAGGTAGCCGATACCATCAGCGGGGCAAACCCATCGGACAATGAAACCATCCAAGCTCTAGTTCAAACTTACTATCCTAGACAGCTATCTGTATTTAATCTCCTCTCCACCTCATTAGGGGAGCTAAGGGCTCAATTGGACCTGTATTTTAATCCCTCATAATTCAGGGTTGAGATATCTGACTTTGTGCCCCGCTGATCCAGGATTTACCAGCGATTGCCAGCGCTTTTGCCAAGGATAAAAGTAATCTTTAAGAATTGAAATACGGTGTTGGCAGGGTATGCTAGAGTGCTATGGCAATACGTTACTGCCTTCAGTAGCTGTTCAGTTTTCGGTACGATACGCTCACAGTTCAACTCGACCAGTTCAATCTCAACTTCGATTTGATTCTAGAGGGATCTCCCGTAATAACTCGTTGCATATCAAACTTAGGAGACTCTCTATGTCCATTTATGTTGGCAATCTGTCCTACGATGCTTCTCAGGAGGACATCAATGCTGTCTTTGCTGAGTACGGGGCGGTTGCACGTGTCCATCTACCCACTGATCGTGAAACCGGTCGTCCTCGTGGTTTTGCCTTTGTAGAAATGGCTTCGGAAGACGAAGAAACCGCTGCTATCGAGGCCCTAGATGGTGCACAGTGGATGGGCAGGGATCTGCGCGTCAACAAGGCTCGTCCCCGTGAGGAACGTGGCGGCGGTGGTGGCGGTCGATTTTAGTTGAAATCTGCCTAATTTGGGGGTGTGTTTTGCACTCAACCCTGCTTTATCATGGGGCGGTTAAGCTGCTCCATTTTTGTCGTTAAAGGAGAATACTATGGCCCAGGTTATCCTTGGGGATGATGAAGGTATTGAATCAGCGCTGCGAAGATTTAAGCGCAAGGTTGTTCAGGCGGGTATTTTTTCAGATATGAAAAAGCACCGTTACTTTGAGACCCCAGCTGAGAAGTTAAAGCGTAAAGCGATCGCAAAACATCGCCAGAAGCGTTGGAGTCGCAATCGTAGCAACCGCAATAACAATAGGGATTAGACCCTGTCTGTAGTATCCAGCCCTCAGTTAGAATTTCAACAAAACGGCCCCTTTCTATGGAAAGAGGCCGTTTTGTTGAGGGCTATTTTCTAGGGGCGCGACGCCTTCAGGTGTTTTATGGCTTCTTTGGGGCACCAACTCAAAGCGAGACGTTTTCCCAAGGAGAGTATTCAGAAGTCAGGAGTCAGGGATCAGGACCTCACTGGCTTCTGGCTTCTGGCCCCTGATTCCCCACCTAGCCAGGATTTTCCGGCTTAAGTTAATACCCCTTCTTTGCCAGAAACGTCCTAAGTAATGTAGTCCTGCAGAGCTTTAACCTCCAGGGTTTGGGTTTGCAGGGAGCGGATAGCTTCAATGGTTGCCCTGGCCCCGGAAAGGGTGGTGATGGTAGGAATTTTATAATCCAGGGCTGTCCGACGAATCATGCGATCGTCTTCCTGGGCGGTGGCTCCTGAGGGGGTGTTGATGATCAGCTGAATTTCCCTATTTTTGATGGAGTCAATTACATGGGGACGTCCCTCATGCACTTTGTACACTAGATCCACTTCTAACCCATGGGCCTGGAGTACCTTACGGGTACCGACGGTGGCAATCAGCTGAAATCCTAAAGCCGAGAGTTCTTGCGCAATGGCAACCACGGCTTCTTTTTCCCGATCATTCATGGATATAAAGGTGGTGCCACTGAGGGGCAGCTCCTGACTGGCCGCCAGTTCAGCTTTAGCAAAGGCTCGGCCAAAGTCAATGTCGATCCCCATGACTTCGCCCGTAGATCGCATTTCTGGCCCCAGCAGGGTGTCGGTGCCGGGAAACTTGCTGAAGGGTAGAACAGCTTCTTTCACCGAAATATGCTTGGGGATCACTTCGGTGGTAACGCCCAACTCCGCCAAGGTTTGCCCAGACATCACCAGGACAGCAACCTTGGCTAGGGGAATGCCCGTGGCCTTGGAGACAAAGGGCACGGTGCGAGACGCCCGAGGGTTGGCTTCCAGGATGTATACCTGGTCATCTTTGATGGCGAATTGAATGTTCATCAGGCCGATTACCTGAAGCGCCTTGGCTAGCTTGACGGTCCAATCACGAATGACCCCCAGGGTCTCGGCTTTGAGGGTGATGGTGGGTAGGGAACAGGCGGAGTCACCGGAGTGAATACCCGCCTGTTCAATGTGCTCCATGATGCCCCCAATCACCACTTGGCCGGTGCGATCGCAAATGGCATCCACATCTACCTCAATGGCATTTTCCAAAAACCGATCGATCAAAATCGGATGGTCCGGCTCCACCTGCACCGCCGTGGTCATATAGCGCTCCAGATCCTGATCGGAATAAACCACCTCCATGGCCCGGCCCCCAAGCACATAGCTGGGGCGTACCACCACGGGATAGTGAATTTTTTGGGCGATCTCCAGGGCTTCTTGGTAGCTGCGGGCGATGCCATTGGCGGGCTGGGTGATGTCCAGATCCCAAAGAATCTTTTCAAACCGCTCCCGATCTTCAGCGGTGTCAATGGAGTCGGGGGACGTACCCCATATTTGGGTTTGAATGGGCTGACCGTTCACCTCCGGCCCACTGGCCAAATAGGCCTGGAGCGGCAGCGCCAGCTTCAGGGGAGTTTGGCCCCCAAACTGAATGATCACCCCGACGGGGTTCTCCGCTTCAATGATATTGAGCACATCTTCCTTGGTCAGGGGCTCAAAATACAGCCGGTCGCTGGTGTCATAGTCGGTGGATACGGTCTCCGGATTGGAGTTGACCATGATGGTCTCAAAATCCTCGTCCTGCAGCGCATAGGAGGCATGGCAGCAGCAGTAGTCAAACTCGATTCCCTGGCCAATGCGGTTGGGTCCCCCACCCAAAATCATCACCTTGCGTCGGTTCGAGGGCTTGACCTCGGTTTCAGTTTCGTAGGTGGAGTAATAGTAGGGGGTGTAGGCCTCAAACTCAGCGGCACAGGTGTCCACCGTTTTATAGACCGGGATCACCCCCAGGGATTTGCGCTGGGTGCGCACCCGGTCCTCGTCGGTTTTGGTGGCATAGGCAATTTGGCTATCGCTAAAGCCCTGCTGCTTTACCGCCATCATTTGTTCTGGGGTAATGGCCTCTAGGGGGGTGCGTTTAAGCCATTTTTCCGTGACTAGCAGATCCTGGAGCTTGTCGATAAACCAGGGATCAATGCCGGTCAGCTCATAGATGTCCTGGGGACTGAGGCCCAGCTGCAGAGCATGGCGTAGGGAAAAAATCCGGTCCGGATTGGGGGAGCGCAAACTGGAACGCACCTTGGACAGGGTGGGGAGGGTTTCGTTGCGATCGCACCCCCAACCCGCCCGCCCCGTCTCCAAGGACCGCAATGCCTTTTGGAAGGACTCTTGGAAAGTGCGACCAATGGCCATGGCCTCACCCACCGACTTCATTTGGGTAGTCAGCAGGGGGGCACTGCCCGGAAACTTTTCAAAGGCAAACCGGGGAATCTTGGTGACGACATAGTCAATGGTGGGCTCAAAACTGGCCGGGGTTTTTTGGGTAATATCGTTGGAAATTTCACTCAGGGTATAGCCCACCGCCAGCTTGGCCGCAAATTTCGCAATGGGAAACCCCGTTGCCTTAGAAGCCAACGCCGAACTGCGAGACACCCGGGGATTCATCTCAATCACAATCATTTCCCCCGTATCCGGGTTGATCGCAAACTGAATATTGGAGCCCCCCGTCTCCACCCCAATTTCACGAATGATCTTAATGGAGGCATCCCGTAACCGCTGGTATTCTTTGTCCGTCAGGGTTTGGGCCGGAGCCACGGTAATCGAATCCCCAGTGTGGATGCCCATGGGATCTAAATTTTCAATGGAGCAGACGATCACCACGTTGTCGGCGAGGTCTCGCATCACCTCTAACTCATACTCTTTCCAGCCCAACAGGGATTTCTCCACCAAAATCTGAGAGACCGGGCTAGCGTCCAGACCCGACTTAGCAATAGTTTCAAACTCTTCCTGGTTGTAGGCAATGCCACCGCCCGTGCCGCCGAGGGTAAACGCTGGTCGAATAATCAGCGGATAGATCCCAATCTCATTGGCAATCATCTGGGCTTCGTCCATGGTTTCCGCCAAACCCGATGGACACATACCTACGCCGATGCGCTCCATCGCCTCTTTAAAGAGACGGCGATCTTCGGCCATTTCAATAGCATTTAGCTTGGCCCCAATCAGCTCCACATTGTGCTTAGCCAGCACCCCTGACTTAGCCAAATCAACCGCCAAATTAAGCGCGGTCTGCCCCCCCATGGTGGGTAGTAGGGCATCGGGCTTTTCCTGCTCAATTACCCGCGTCACCAGCTCCAGGGTGAGGGGCTCAATATACGTCCGATCCGCCGTTTCGGGATCGGTCATAATGGTGGCCGGGTTGGAGTTAATTAGCACCACCTCATAGCCTTCTTCCCGCAGAGCCTTGCAGGCCTGGGTGCCCGAATAATCAAACTCGCAAGCTTGACCGATAACAATCGGACCGGAACCAATTAACAAAATCTTGCGGAGGTCGTTGCGGCGGGGCATAAGCGGGCGTTGGGGAAATCGAGGGCAAATCTGGACAGCTCATATCAGCGCCAGATCAACGGATCTAAATGATTAAATCCAAATCATTGTAGGCCTTTCTTTCACTCCCAAGGTGGAGATTTTTCAGGAGTTTTTAACCACCTTGGGGTTAACAGCCATCAACGATGGCAAATCGCCCTCGGCCATGCCCCCAGTCTCCGGGTGTATATTCATGCAACTAGGCCAGACAACCCAGCCAGACAACCAGGCCAGACAACCGGGATTATTGCCCCATATCGTAGCCAGGGTCTATCACCCGACCAATAAAAATGGAGAGGTGCTGTACTCTACAGCGGCACCTCTCCATTTTTGAAATTACATTGAAATTGCGAAGGGAGAACCGATGTACCTGGGTCCTCCCGATGGGAAATTAGCCTTCGCCGCCTTCGCCGCCTTCGCCACCTTCGCTGCCTTCGCCAGTCACTGCGTCCTCAACTTCACCAGCCGCATCGCCAGCAGCGTCTACGGCACTACCAGCCGCATCGCCAGCGGCATCGACAGTACCATCGACAGCTTTACCAGCTGCATCGACGGCACCACCGGCTGCTTCACCGGCTGCATCAACGGCACCACCAGCTGCTTCACCAGCTGCATCGACGGCACCACCAGCTGCATCACCGGCCGCATCGACGGCTTCACCGGCTGCATCAACGGCTTCACCCGCTTTGTCCACAGCGGTACCAGCCGCGTCATTCGCATCTTTTACATTGTCAGTAGTACCGCCGCCACAGGCAGCAACAGCCGCAGCGACACCCAGGCTCAAAAATAGTTGAATTGCACGAGTCTTCATTCTGATTATCTCCGTTTTAAATGGGTGAGCTAAGCCACCGACTAACTATTTTGCATACAAACTAACCATTTGCTTTCTTTGATAAAAAAAACTGTGGTGATTGACGGATTTGAATAAGCCAAGATGTCTGTGCATTCACCCGTACGGACATCTTGATAATGAATCTGTCAGGAAACCCACAGTAAAGTAAGGCTTCAGTGAAGCAGAGAGAGAGCCTAGGGATATGATGACCGTAGTAGGTGTTATTGATTGCTAATCTCAATAGCTATCTACCATCCCCACTCTTAATAATTTGTTCCTAGCCCCTATGCCTACGGTTTCCCAGACCTCTTCTGAATTGAAGTCAACACCTTTATCCACGGTACTGCAGCTTTACGATGTAACAAAGCAGTACCCACAACAGGCGGTTCCTGCCATCAATCAGGTCAGTTTAAAGCTAGGCCAGGGAGAACTCCTGGCGCTGTTGGGACCATCGGGCTGTGGCAAAACAACCTTGTTGAGAACTATTGCAGGATTTGAAATTCCTGAGACGGGTTGGATCGAATTGGCCCAGCAGCCAGTGTGTGGTCAGGGGGCTGCCGTTCCGCCAGAACGGCGTGATGTGGGCATTGTGTTTCAGGATTACGCCCTATTTCCCCATTTATGTGTGATGGATAATGTCGCCTTTGGTCTGAAGCACCTGAGTCGTCATCGACGGATGCCCCATGACCAGATTCACACCCTGGCCCAAGAAGCGATCCAGCTGGTGGGATTAGCCGGGTATGAAACGCGCTATCCCCATGCCCTATCGGGGGGGCAACAGCAGCGGGTGGCCTTGGCTAGGGCCCTAGCCCCTCGACCGTCCCTAGTGCTGCTGGACGAGCCCTTTAGTAATTTGGACGTCCAGGTGCGTCTGTACCTGCGCCAGGAAGTCCGTAGCATTCTCAAGGGGGTGGGGGCTTCAGGAATTTTTGTCACCCACGATCAGCAGGAGGCGTTGGCCATTGCCGACCGGGTGGCGGTGATGCGGGCAGGGCGGATTGAGCAGTTGGCGAGCCCAGAGGAAATTTATGAGCAACCGGCCTCCCAGTTCATTGCTGATTTTGTCACCCAGGCTAACTTTCTCGAAGCCCAGCGCTCAGGGGATGGATGGCAAACCGCCCTAGGATTGGTGGATCCGGCTATGGTGCATCCCACGGAGGCGACCCAAGGAATGCTGATGCTGCGGCAGGAGGAGCTGTCTCTTCAGGCGGTGGAAACGGATGGGGATAAGGTTTTGGTGATTTGCGATCGCGAATTCCTCGGCCGCGAATACAAATACACCCTGACCCACCCCACCCTGGGTAATTTGCAAGCCCGCACCCCCATGAAGTTTGCCATGGGGGATACCGTCCAAGTGAGCGTTAAGCCAAATCCCTATGGGTTGAGGGTATTTGATTAGAACTTTGTAGTTATTTAGCCTTAGGTGGCTCAGGATAAGTAGTCCAATAAGGATTGCCGCATGACCTCCACTGGAGGTGGCTGTTGAGTCCATATTTCTAAGGCTGCCGCTCCCTGCTGGACCAGCATTTCTAACCCATCAAATGGCATCAGTCCGGCCGTACTGGCCTGCTGTAAAAACTGCGTAGGTCGGGGAGTGTAGATCAAATCGTAGGCAACGGCCTGACTGGGGAGCAAGCCGATCTGAGCATCGGTCAAGGGCGATGCCGCCCCATGGGGAGCCATCCCCACGGGAGTCGAGTTGATTATCAACCCCACCCTGGGCAGCAGATCATTCAACCGATCCCAAGCATGAACCGCTAGGGGGGGCTGTAAAGGGGAGGTTTTCCAGCCCTGGGCAAAGGCTGCTAGTTTTTCCGCGCTGCGCCCCACCACTAAAATTTCTGGACAGCCTAGCTGGTGACAGGCGGCCACCACGGCTCGGGCGGCACCGCCGTTACCCAGGATCAGCGCCGGTGACTGGCTCCAGTCTCGTCCTAAGGCCTGCAACGGAGCCATAAATCCGGCCGCATCCGTATTGGTGCCATGCCAACTACCCTCGTTCCACCAGACGGTGTTGACCGCCCCGATGGCCTGGGCCACCGGAGAAACATGGGCCAGCAGTGGCATGATGGTCTGCTTGTGGGGAATGGTGATGTTAAATCCCGTCAGCCCCATGGCGGCAAACCCATTGATGGCGGTTTTGAGCCGCTCTGGAGCAATCGGAAACGGCAAGTACACATAGTCAATGCCCAGGGTTGCGATCGCAGCATTGTGCATAATCGGCGACATGGAATGCTTGACCGGATAGCCAATCACCCCCAGGAGCTGAGTTGTCCCTTTAATCATTAACGGTTTAATCACCACAGATTTGTGTCCTGAGTTGTGTCCTGAGTTGGTGTCGTGGGTCGGTAGGATGCGTAGCGCTCCCAATTACTTATAATGAAACCTGCTACCTGGCAAGAAACCTGAATTTCACCGTTTTCCCCAGGACTCCATTAGCTCCATCCACCGCCCTAATCCCCACAACCATCGTGACTGCCACTCCGCTTTCCCCATCCGTTTCCCCCCAGCTCACCGCCCCCGAGGTCCGTCCCGATCAGCTGGGCCGCTTTGGTCGTTTTGGCGGCAAGTATGTGCCCGAAACCCTGATGCCTGCCCTAGCAGAGCTGGAGGAGGCGTTTTATACCTATCGCCATGAGGCGGGGTTTGAAGCCGAGCTCAACGGACTACTCAAGGACTATGTGGGGCGAGCCAATCCCCTCTACTTTGCGGAGCGCCTGACGGAGTACTATGCCCGTCCCGATGGCAGCGGGGCCCAAATCTATCTCAAGCGAGAAGACCTCAACCACACCGGCGCCCATAAGATCAACAACGCCCTCGGTCAGGTGCTCCTGGCCAAGCGCATGGGCAAAAAGCGCATCATCGCTGAGACCGGGGCCGGTCAGCACGGGGTGGCCACCGCCACCGTCTGCGCCCGGTTTGGCATTGACTGTGTCATCTATATGGGTGTCCATGACATGGAGCGTCAGGCCCTGAACGTATTTCGCATGCGGCTGATGGGGGCTACGGTGCAGCCCGTCAGTTCTGGTACGGGTACCCTCAAGGACGCCACCTCTGAAGCGATTCGAGACTGGGTCACCAACGTGGAAAACACCCACTACATTTTGGGCTCGGTGGCCGGCCCCCATCCCTACCCCATGATTGTGCGGGAGTTCCACGCCATCATCGGTCAAGAAACTCGGGCTCAGTGCCAGGAGAAATGGGGCGGTCTACCGGATATTTTGATGGCCTGTGTCGGAGGTGGGTCCAATGCCATGGGCCTGTTCCATGAGTTTGTGAATGAGCCTACCGTGCGCCTGATTGGCATTGAAGCCTCCGGCGAGGGGGTGAGCACTGGCAAGCACGCCGCCACCCTCACAGCCGGCCGGATTGGTGTATTACACGGGGCCATGAGCTTTTTGCTCCAGGACAGTGATGGGCAGGTGATTGAACCCCATTCCATCAGTGCCGGTTTGGACTACCCCGGTGTCGGTCCCGAGCATAGTTACTTTAAAGACATTGGTCGGGCAGAATATTACGGAGTTACGGATCAAGAAGCCCTGGATGCCTTCCAGCTGGTTTCCCAACGGGAAGGCATCATTCCGGCCCTGGAAACAGCCCATGCGTTTGCCTATCTAGAAACCCTCTGCCCCCAGTTGGAGGGCAATCCCACCATTGTGATCAATTGCTCTGGCCGGGGGGATAAGGATGTGCAAACGGTGGCGAAGATACTGAAGTTTGATGACTAGAAGCATTTTGGGGAGTTGGCTGAGCAGAGTTGTTTGCGCAGCGTCTCCTTAGGAGTTAGCCAATTCCGCTCGGCCAATTTTACACCCAGTGTCCCCTGAGCGGAGTCGTTGGCATAGCCACCCCAGAGGCGCTAGGGGACACTTCACTTTGTAATCAAAGGAACCTTGCATCTTGGATAACTTTGAGGTTTGCGATCGCGACCTGCCAAAATCCCTACTTGAGCGCTACCTAGCGGCCGATGCCATGGCCATCGACACCGAAACCATGGGTCTCAATCCCCTGCGAGATCGCCTCTGTCTGGTACAGCTCTGCGACCCGGAGGGCTATAGTTCAGCCATCCGCATTGAGCGGGGACAAACCAGCGCTCCCAACCTGCAGCAATTGCTCGAAATGCCCAGCATTCTTAAACTATTTCACTTTGCCCGGTTTGACTTAGCTACCCTGAAACATCACCTAGGGATTCAAGTAGCCCCCGTATTCTGCACCAAAATTGCCAGCAAACTGGCCCGCACCTATAGCCCCCGCCACGGTCTCAAAGAACTGGTCAAAGAAATTGCGGGCATAGAACTCGATAAGTCCGCCCAAAGCTCTGATTGGGGCAACGTGAAGCACCTTAGCGACGAGCAGTTGGCCTATGCCGCCAACGATGTCCGCTATCTCCACGAGCTATCCATGCGTCTTACCCTGATGCTACAGCGGGAAGGGCGCTGGTCCCTGGCGGAGGAATGTTTCCAATGTCTACCCACCTTTATTCACCTAGATCTGTTGCAGTATCAAAATATTTTTGAGCACTGAGGGATTTAAACCCTCAGGGGATTTACTGCCCCCGCAGCAGCGAAAATTTCCGTTACCTTGGTTACTCGTCCCGTAATTTTCAGGGAACTCTGATCACGGAATCAGATCAGGCCGGGCATACCTGGTTGGGGATTAGGCCTAATGGTGTTACCCCATCACCCCCAAAGTGAAGGCCATCGCCGTCGCCAAAATCTACGTAAGATTCCGGAATGCTTAGGGAACAGAGAGTTAAATACTAAGGTATTGACCGGATATTTTCCCACCCTCCTTTATGGAGAGTCTCTCGAATGTGGAGTTTCCTTAAAGAAGCTCATCTGTTAATGGTTTTTGTTATGTTCATACGCCATTAATGTCATCAAAGGTGTTCGTTAATCTATTAATTATATGAAAGCTGTCATATTAGCCGGTGGTCTAGGTACTCGTCTGAGCGAAGAAACTGCCATTAAGCCAAAACCCATGGTGGAGATCGGCGGTAAGCCCATTCTCTGGCACATCATGAAAACCTATTCTCACCACGGCATCAATGAGTTTATTGTTTGCTGCGGCTACAAAGGATACGTCATCAAAGAGTACTTCGCTAATTATTTTCTCCACATGTCAGACGTGACCTTTGACATGCGCTTTAACCAAATGAATGTCCATGCGGGTAAAGCAGAACCCTGGCGTGTGACCTTGGTGGATACAGGGGATTCCACCATGACCGGCGGTCGACTTAAGCGAGTAAAAGAGCACATTGGGAACGAAGATTTTTGCTTTACCTACGGAGACGGTGTTGCCAACGTCAACGTTACCGAGCTAGTGGAATTTCATAAGGAACAAGGTTCATTGGCCACCCTCACAGCGGTTCAGCCCCCTGGACGCTTTGGGGCCATTGCCCTGGAAAAAAGCCAAACAAAAATTACCCAGTTTCAGGAAAAACCTGAAGGTGACGGGGCCTGGATCAACGGTGGCTATTTTGTGCTCAATCCCCAGGTGATTGACTACATCGACGATGATTCAATTTCTTGGGAAAAGGAACCGCTGCAAAAGTTAGCCCACATGGAAGAGCTATCGGCCTATAAGCACAGTGGTTTTTGGCAACCCATGGATACCCTGCGGGATAAGCTTTACCTAGAAAAGCTATGGGGTGACGATGAAGCCCCTTGGAAAGTTTGGTAACACCATCGGGTGTCGGACAGTATCTGACTGGAATCTGTTCTGTCACTGCCTAGACACCTAAATCTAGTAACGGTTTAGGTGTCGTTATTTTGTGTTGTGGATTTACGACAACATTCGATCTTTAGATCTTTTACGGTTGCTGATTTAGGGTATGAACCTGTCCGTCATAGTTGTCATAGGGCAGCATCTTTTAGATGAAATCATCGTTCGGATCAGCAACACCCCAATTTTTTTATACTAAAGGAACGGTTATGAACGCTGAATTTTGGCGCGGTAAGCGAGTTTTTGTAACTGGTCATACGGGCTTTAAGGGTAGTTGGTTAGCCCTCTGGTTGCAACAGCTAGGGGCTGAAGTTGTGGGCTATGCGTTGACCCCTCCCACCAACCCCAGTCTGTTTGATGTGGCCCAGGTGGGCGATGGCATGATGTCCATTGAGGGCGATGTGCGGGATTTGGCGAGTTTGCAAGATGCGATCGCTACCCACAAACCCGACATTATTTTCCACATGGCTGCCCAGCCCTTGGTGCGCTATTCCTATGCCAATCCCGTCGAAACCTATGCCACCAATGTCATGGGTACGGTTCACCTGCTCGAGGCCGTTCGCCAAACCGGCAACACCCGAGTCGTGGTCAACATCACCAGCGACAAGTGTTACGAAAACCGGGAATGGGTGTGGGGCTATCGAGAAAACGAAGCCATGGGTGGCCATGACCCCTACTCCAACAGCAAAGGCTGTGCGGAGCTGGTGGCCTCGGCCTACCGCAATTCCTACTTTGGCCACAATACCTACCACGAGCACGGTGTGGGTTTAGCCAGCGTCAGGGCTGGCAACGTCATTGGCGGTGGAGACTGGGCTGGTGATCGGCTAATTCCCGACATCATTCGCGCCATCATTGCCGGGGAATCGGTGCTCATCCGCAGCCCGAACGCCATTCGGCCTTGGCAACATGTACTGGAGCCCCTAAACGGCTACATGACCCTAGCCGAACAGATGTGGGATTCCGGTACCGACGATGCCGAAGGGTGGAACTTTGGCCCCAACGACAGCGATGCCCGTCCCGTCTCATGGATCACCGAAAAACTCACCCAGCTTTGGGGCGATGGTGCCAGCTGGCAGTTAGACACCAACGTCAATCCCCACGAAGCCACCTATCTAAAACTGGATTGCTCCAAAGCCAAGAGTCGTTTGAAATGGGCTCCCAAATTGGATTTGGCCACTACCCTAGAC
The DNA here is from genome assembly GCF_034932105.1 of Leptothoe sp. PORK10 BA2. Lineage (NCBI taxonomy): Bacteria > Bacillati > Cyanobacteriota > Cyanophyceae > Nodosilineales > Cymatolegaceae > Leptothoe > Leptothoe sp. PORK10 BA2. The sequence continues at coordinate 22,451 of NZ_JAYGIG010000016.1, forward strand.
TGGATTGTGGAATGGTATCGCGCCTACATCGGGGAAGAGAATATGCACCAAATGACCGTGGAGCAAATTCGACGCTACGAAGCGCTCAAATCTTTTTAAGATTCAGGGGGCTTCCCAGAAAATTGCAGCGCCTACGGTGGCCCAATGACCTGGGAAAACTCGATGCAGTCCTACCGTTTGTTTCGCTTCTTTGTTTTGCCTCTTTGTTTTCTTTCTAAGGGCTATTAATCGATAGTCAACACCTATGATTTTTAACGAAACCTCTATCCAGGGGGTCTATATTATTGACCTTGAGCTGCTTAAGGACGATCGGGGATTTTTTGCCCGGAGCTTCTGTGCTCAAGAATTTGAAGAACGGGGCCTAAAGGCGGCCATTGCCCAGTGCAACATGTCCTTTAACCATAAAAAAGGCACCGTGCGGGGGATGCACTTTCAAATTCCCCCCGCCACTGAAACGAAGTTCATCCGCTGCACCCAGGGGGCCGTTTATGACGTCATCGTCGACCTGCGGAAAGATTCCCCCACCTACCTATCCCATGTGGGGGTGGAACTGAGTGCCGACAATCGCCGCGCCCTGTATGTGCCGGAAATGTTTGCCCACGGGTATCAAACCCTGACAGACAATGCAGAAGTGATCTATCAGGTCACCGAGTTTTACACCCCTGGTTACGAGCGGGGACTGCGCCACAGCGATCCTAAACTAGCCATTGACTGGCCCTTGCCTGTGACCACAATTTCCCACAAGGATGCCAATTGGCCCCTATTGGATGACCAGCCCACCGACCAGCCCACCGACCAGCCCGTTTCCCTAGGAGTGTCCTCATGATTATTATTGATACTGCTCTCAAAGCCCGGGCCGAAGCGGGCAACCCTGTCCGCATCGGGATGATCGGCGCAGGCTTTATGGGCCGAGGAATTGCTAATCAGATTATCCATTCCGTACCGGGGATGGAACTGGTGGCCGTATTTAGTCGCCGGTTGGACGGGGCTAAGCGGGCCTATCAGGAAGCAGGGGTGGACCATATCCAGACCGTGACCACCGTTGCTGAGTTGGAAGATGCCATCACCAGCGGTATACCAGCAGTTACCGAAGATGCATCCCTGCTATGCAAAGCGGAAAATATTGATGCCCTGGTGGAGGTGACTGGCACCATTGATTTTGGGGCCGAGATTGTCCTAGAGGCGATCAATAACAAAAAGCATGTGGTGCTGATGAACGCTGAGCTAGATGGCACCATTGGCCCCATCCTCAAGGTCTATGCTGACCGAGCCGGGGTGGTGCTTTCCAATTGTGATGGCGACCAGCCGGGCGTAGAGATGAACCTCTACCGCTATGTTAAGAGCATCGGGTTTACTCCCCTACTGTGCGGCAACATCAAAGGCCTGCAAGACCGTTATCGCAACCCCACTACCCAACAGAGTTTTGCCGCCCAGTGGAAGCAGGCGGCCTACATGGTGACCAGCTTTGCCGATGGCACCAAAATCTCCTTTGAGCAGGCCATTGTGGCCAATGCCACGGGGATGAAAGTTTCCCAGCGGGGCATGTTTGGCTACGATTTTCGAGGCCACGTGGATGACATGACCCACCTCTATGATGTGGATCAGCTCAAGTCCCTGGGGGGAATTGTGGACTATGTGGTGGGGGCCCAGCCTGCGGCCGGGGTGTTTATTTATGCCACCAACGATGACCCCAAGCATCAGCACTATCTGAACTACTACAAGCGGGGCGAGGGTCCCCTCTATAGCTTCTATACGCCCTATCACATCTGTCATTTTGAGGTGCCGTTGTCCTTGGCCCGGGCCGTTCTTTTCCACGATGCGGTCATGGCTCCCCTGGGCAAACCCATGGTGGATGTGGTGGCTTCGGCTAAAATCGACCTCAAAGCAGGGGAAACATTGGATGGCATTGGTTACTACATGACCTATGGCCAATGTGAAAATGCCGATGTGGCCATCGCCCAAAACCTATTGCCCATGGGTCTGGCGGAAGGGTGCACCCTCAAGCATGATGTGGCTAAAGACCAGGTACTGACCTACGACGATGTGATCTTCCCCGAGGGTCGTAGATGCGACCAACTACGGGCAGAGCAAGATAGCCATTTCTTTGCGGCAGCAATGGTATAGGTTTGGGCACCCGGTACCTTAGGGTACCGGGTGACTAACTTGCGATCGCACCATACTCTCCCCCATCCCCCACGACCCGCCGCTTAGCCAGGATACTTTTCACATGTTTTTTCACCGTATTTTCGGTGATATATAACTTACTGGCTATAGCCTCATAGGACTGATTCTGCAGGCGGAGTTCCCACACCTTCACCTCCCGTGGAGTGAGGCCATAGCGCTTGCCATCAGCCACGGCCCGACGACGATGGGCCTGCTGACGATCCTCTAAAATCAGCATCAGACAGTGCTCCTGATAAGCCTTGAGGTTCAGCGGTTGAATGCGCACCCGAATCGGCTGCTGTTGGGCATCGACAATGTCCATTTCTAAGCCCAAGTGGGTCTCAATGCCACTGGTCATATTCTTAAAAATTGGCTGGCATAGGGTCCACAGGGCTTTGGGCACCTGGGATAGCTCGCAGCTGGCATGATTTGAGGAAACCAGGCCATGGCAGACGTGGACAGCCATGGTGTTGGCCTTGAGTATGCGGCCGCTGGCCGAAACAATTAATAGACCATCCACCAGATGATCCAGGGCCGTTGCCAATAGGGAGTTGATGGTAGCCCCATGGTCAAAAGATTCAGCGGGGTCAAAGGGGCCAAAGTACGACGAATTAGAGGAGCTATTCATAGTGGGCATCCCGAACTCAAGTAACCAGAACACCGGGGCATTGGGCAGAGGGGAAACCCTCAGGACCGTTGGTAATGGATCAACGGTGCCCCTGTTCTAAGTATTTATCAGGACTCCCACCATAAATTCGGCATTAGTTTTGCGGTTGCGTAACAAAACGACAACAATCTATCCGTGGGATGGCAGTAATATCCCCCAGACCGATGGATTCTAGTAGGCCTTGCCAATCTGCTTGGCCAAAGCCATGGCTAGAGCTATTACCAGACCCAGGGCCCGGCTGCGAAAATTGAGCCTCGGCCAAGACCGATAGATGATCCACCAAAAATTGTTGGGGGGGTTGGGGCAAGGCATCCCCCTCCAAGGGCTGATAGTTGATCCAACCGTCCACCACAATGGGAGGACCAGCGGCACAATGGACCGTTAGATACCAGTGGTAGTCGGTGTTGGCCATTAAGGTCAGTCCCACATCGTTCAAGGACACCCGCATAATGCCGGGAACCGTTGCCATGGCATCCGTAGTATCCAATCGAGACCGACTGATGGTATTGCCTGCCCCATCTTTGAGGGTAAATTCCACCCGACTGTCTTCTACCAGGCCATAGGGTTGATAAAACCAGAGATCGGGGGACGCCCTATGGGTAAAACTAAAAACGATTTCCCCAGAGCTCTCGTCAGTCTGAGCAATAGTCTGATCCCCCCCTGTCCAGGTGGCGGTATCGGGCATCAGGGCCGTCAACGGCGACACATCCGGTGGTAAATCACACACCCCGCCACGACTGCCACCACCTCGGCGCGTTCCCCTGCGGGGATAACCTATGTCCTGCGGGGGCCCTGATAAGAGAACCGCTGGGTGAATGGGTGGGTAAATCGCTGGGTGAACCGATGGCATCGATGGGAACAGCCTGCGAGCTTGGGCAGGGGAACCTAGGCCTAGGGCCAGTCCCGTTAAAAACATGGTTACAACGTAGATGTACTTCATCGGTCACCCCTGTAGTATGGCTATGGTCTATATCGACTAACGATATCGATGATCTGATGATCTGTATCGACTAACAATAATGGCGGTCCCCGTGAGGGTAATCACCGCTGGCACATAGGGCACCCAGAGGGCTGGCCCAGCCAGTAAACCCCAGCTCACCAGAAATAGCCCCGCCTCTGCGGTGAGTAACATCAGCCAAAAACGCCCCCCCGCTAGCCCCCAGCCCAGTCCTCCACCCACCAGCGCCCATGCCATAATCCAGCCACTTTCCTGCCATTCGTTCCAAGTGCTGATTAAGGGCCGACCATCTTCAACGGCGCTGATCAGCTGACTAATGATGTGGGCTTGAATAAACACCCCTGCGGTCATGTCTTCGGGGCGCTCACTCGTGGTGTAGGGAGTTTTCCAAAAGTCTCGCTCTGCCATGTCGCCACCGCCAAAGGAGAGGTCCGTGGTACCGATTAAGACGATGCGATCGCGCAGTCCACTGCCATCAAACCCCGGCTGCAAAACCTCTGATACCCGATGGGTCTGGGCGATATCTTCTAACCGGGGCAGGTGACGATAGTGCAACAGTTTCTGATACCCGCCCACACTATCCCTCGATAACCGGTAGCCACCGGCTCGGGCGTTTAATGGGGGAATTTTAACTGTGGAGAGCTGGAACCAGTTTTGGTCATTTTGCCAAAAGACATCATCTAAATTGTCATGGGGGGCCACCAGGTTTAAATATTGACCCGCCACGATGGTGGCAAAGCTGTAGTCAGTGCCACAGGGCGATACCGGCGGTCGCCGGACGGTCAACAACCCCCGCCGGGCCCGACCATCGGTATCTTCCAGCAAGTCGCTAAACCCTAGCCGGTTGTCAAATTTCACCCCAGGGGCTGGGGCCACCCCCCCCGTTTCGGCGGAGTCTGACGGATGCTTACAAAGGGAAATGAGATTCGGGGTATTTTCTAATCGCCTAGGCAGAGCGGGTACCTGGGCATCGATGGCATGTTCATGGTAAATGTCCACCCCCACCACTCGAGGCTGAAACGTTTCCAGCTTTTCCAACAGCGCTAACAACGTCTGATCGGTCATGGAAAAAGCTGAGGTGCTATCTAAACCCTGTTGTTTGATATCATCTTGGGTATTTTTGATCACCACAATGCGTGGATCGGGGGATTCAAACCATGGCCACCACCGCAAGAAACGGTCGTAGGCCCCTAGCTCCAACGATTGGAATCCCCCCAGAAATCGTAGACCCAAGGTGGCGGCGGTGAGGGTGGTCCCCAAAGCCCAAGTCACCCAAGGCCGGGGCCCTCGGGGAACAACCTGGGGCGGGATGGTCTTGGGCAGCCCCTGCAACCGTTGCCAGGTGGGGGGCTGCTGCGCCAGGTTTTGACACAAAATGGGTAGCCAGGTGGCACAGGGAAACTCATCTTCTAGGCCCTGCAACCGTTCACGGGCTTCGCGCACCGCCAGGTAAAGGGGGGTATTGTGGGAAAAACTTTCCAGAAAACCCTTGAGGAACTCATGGGCCACCCGATCTGGAATGGGCTCTCGCATCACCAGAATTTGGGGAATGTGTAGGTCGGCTAGATCCTGGGCTAACCCTAGACCGTCGCAGGAGTTGAACAGGGCAATGGCCAGCCCCCTCTGCACCGCCTTGCTCAGCCCATACTTCAACTCAGCAATGGTCAATTGATCCTGGGCATTGATGCTGATGTGCCCACTACTAATATCGCTGGTACTAATATCGCCGATACTAATATCGCCGTTATGTATGCCGCCACCGCTATGGCCAGCAAAAAACAAAATATCCCAGCCCCGTGGATCCCATAGGGCATGGTTGAGGGTGGCCCGATCGGGGCCGGTCAGCAGCTGTAACTCTACCCCGGGGAGATTTTCTAACAGGGCTCGATCCGTCTCCAGGTCTAATCCGGTGGCATCACCTAAAATCGCTAGAATCCTCACCTTAGAGCTGAGGGTTGCAGGGGCATCCACCTGTTCATAAACTGGGGCGCTCAGGGCCAACTCGGCCTGGGGATAGCGCTGAAAAAAATCCCACTGGTGCCAGGGTAACCGTCGTAGTATCGGGTCTTCGGTTTGTAGTACCACCCGAATGGTATCCGTAGGGCTCAGTTGCTCCAGCAGCTTGTTGTAGATCGGTTGAAAGGTGCCATGGCTGAGCCAGATATTGATGCGATCGCACAGCCTGCGAGCACTATCATGACAGTCCCCCAGCCAAGATACATTAGTGGCCCGATGGGCTTGAGCTTCCAGACGACTAGACAGACGCAGCTGACCATAAGCCGCCTGCCATTGCCGATATAAATCCGGTAAGTCTGGGGCTGCCGGTAAGACCCCAGGTAGCTCCACCGTTGGTTGCCCTTCCCCTAAGCCAATTTGCAAAACTAGGGAAAACCCCTGGTGAAAATTTCCTGCCCCCAGTTTGAGCACCACCCACCTATCCGGGCTGAGCTTTTGGTCCATACATAGCACCCTGCATCTGCACCCTGCATCAAATGATGAAATTCTCCACAACCCGCTCATTTCCTAAAGCCAGCTGGGCGCAGAAGGGTTCCCCTAGATGACCCCGGAAATAAAGCTGAAGGTAGTTATCCACATTGCGGGCCTGGGCTGTTAAACAGACCGTATTTTCCCCATCCAAAATTGTCACCGTCAGACCCTCAGGCAAATACGGAGGCCCTCCCAGGGGATAAATCCGCACCCCGATATTCACCACCGATTCATTTTCCGGTTCCACTTCTAGCACGAGGGCAACCTGCTCTGCCCCCAGCTGTAGCCCCAAGTCCAATGGCTTAGCTCGTTTAATGGCGATCGATGCCGACGGCGGCTCTAACTGCACTCCCTGTCTGAAAGCCGGTGTCCAAGTGGATTGCGCCAGGAGATCCTCCACAGATTGCCAGCCATTCTCAAAATATCCCCCCAGCCAACGGCTGAGCCGAGTCAACTGGCTAGGCACCTGATCCATCGCCCCTTGGCGCAGTTGGTGGAGATGCTCGGGGAAATCATCCATCGGCCGTAGTTGCCCCAACTCCAGCCGTGGCTGGAGTTGGGATACCTCCGCCACAAATCCCAACAGTGAGGCCTCTCCAGCCACCTCATCTAACGCCACGGACACATAGCCAATACGCTCTGTCAGCACCTCTGGCGGTATCGGACAAGCCTCTGCTTGAAGGGACACCGGACGACATTCCACCCGACCCACCCCAGGCACCATCAGGTCAGCCACATCTTCGATCAACTGCATGGTCGGATTCCAGCTATCGCTAGTGGCTAAATCCGTAGGAATCCCCAGGGCATCCAAAAACTCGTGCATGACCCATACCGCCAGGGTATTTCGTCTCACCCGCTCCGCAATATCAGGCTGACCATGGCCATGGGCAAACTGCTGGGCAATCATCTTGCCCTGGTGGGTGATGGGCCAAATCAGACTGGCCGTATCTGTAGCCGATTGTGAGTAAGTCATGGCAACGATCTCCGATATACTGTGGCAGTCGTGGTTACATAAATCTTTTTCACGTCCAGAACGGTCATGGGGCCGTCGGAAAAATCGTAGGTTTTAACTTGGACGTGGTTTAGATTGCGATTAAGGTGAGAGGATCAGGCAGGGCCCTAATTTAGGGGCCTAATTTCTAGAAGATTAAGAATTCAAATGGCCTTCGGCCCGGCCAAACTCTCGTAAACGAGGTTTACATTGGCGGCGATAGAAACTTTCAAGGGTTTTATAGGAAACACCAAACTCATTTTCTAGGGCCTGCCAAGGGGTTTCCGGTGGCAGTCGCCGAAGAATCAGCTCATAGCAGTTGATTTTCGGATCATTGGCAATATGGATTTTGCGCAATTCCCCGGCATTTTGGTTTAACCAATCTTGCACCCGTTCTAAAATGGGTGGAATTTCTGGCTTAGCGGTCAAGGTTGCCACCACATCTGCCGTACCTCCGTCCTCCCCATAGGCCGAGACATAACGAGCACGATCGGCTTTAACCGCCTGCTCAAAATCCGACAGACGAAATTTTAGATATTTATTTAACCAGGTGGTAACGCTGGCAATCTCAGGGTCGTAGGGCTTGGCTGTTTTGCCCTCACACAGGTTTTGACAAAGATAGATCCAGGTTTGCTGTAAAGCATCTTGATAGTAGGGGCTATTGTCGCGCCAAAGGCGAGATTTGACTAACCGAATTAACTGGGTTAGGTATCGCTGCCGCTCCTTGCTGCCAAGACAATGACGACAAGCTTCACAAGCCAACCGACGTAATTCATCTGGGGAGTTGTTCATCAGTAGCCCTGGGTTACTCCGTCTGAGAATCATCCGCATTAGCGTTTCCCATTCCTACATTAAAAGTTATCAGTTACACGGCTAATAACCCATCAGCCTCTGGGGGAAAGATTCGGCAACTATCCGGAAGGTTTACAAAAATACACGACGCTGATGCAGGTTGCTGGCAGGGGCCTCACACCGCGCATAGGCCCTAGCCTAGTCGTTGTCCCCTGGAATCCAGTAGTTCTAAGTGAAGTAACCACCATACACAACAAAATTGATACTGAATGTACCCTAAAGGGTACTGACGGTAATTATTCTCCACACCATACTGTGACTAATCAACCGTGGTTAATCAACCGTAAACACGTGTGGTTTTAACCGATTAAACCTGGTTTTCTTATCAGTGAAAAGGATTGTCTACCATGTCTGAACGTAATAATAATCAGGGTCACAACCCTATTTGGGCTGATAATAGCGATCGCAAATTTCAGGTAAATACCTTACTGGCTGACCTACCCAAGGAGCCAAGCAAAACTACAGCTGATGATGAGGCCTATAGTCAGACCATCACAGCAAAACAGATTTTAGCTAAAATCCTTCAAGAAATAGTTCAAGCAAGCAAAAACGCCATCCAACGACTGACCGGACGAGGTCATCTCTAATCAGCCACCTCCAAGTTGAAACCTGGGGTAACTGCCCCGGCAAAACCACCGCTCTGGACGTTGATTCGGCTGTAGTTCAATAGGTATGAGCAAACCAAACCGGGGAATAGTTCCTTGTCTCATCTTGCTTGTGCTCACTTTGGGGCAAACTCGGGCTGGGGGTGAACCACTATCGTCCTCACCCGTAGATGTCAATCTGGGTACAGACGTCATTACAGACGTTAGCCACGAGGTTTACGGACCTGTCCATCAGCTATTTCAACAGGCCAGGGTTCAATATGAGCTGTACCAATATGGGGCAGCCCTGGACCTTTATCATCAGGCACTGGAGCTTTCCCACGAGCTGGATTATCAGTATGGCATTGCGTTTGCCCAGCATCATAGGGCCAGAATCCATGGCCGTGAGGCGCGCTATGACGCCGCCCTGTCAGAATTTCTGGGGGTTTTAGACACCCTCTCCGGGATGACTTCAGGGGCAGCAGAAAAGCTCAGGGCTGACACTAATTTCCAGGTTGGCAAACTATACGCCAACATCTTTGATAAAAGCCTAGAAGCCCTGCCTTTCTTAGAACGGGCATTGGCTTACTATCAACAGTTTGAAAATTCTGCCCTCACCCATGGGGATGTGCTGAATGGATTGGGCAATATCCATCAGCAGCTGGGCAACTTGGGGGACTCACTGCTGGCCTATGAAGCAGCTGGAGATATCTATAGGTCCCTGATGGAACTGAATGATCAGGTGATCGTACTCAACAATATCAGCGGCATCCAGGTCTATTTGGGCAACTATCTAAAGGCCAAGTTAGCCCTAGAACAGGCTTTGCTTCTCCTTGAAGACTTGCCAGCCGATGGGGACTATCGGGTTTCTGTGCTGAACAATCTGGGCTGGCTATATGAGAGACAATATCGGTATGACGAGGCCCTAGATTTTTACCATGCCGCTCAAACAGCTCGGGGAGAATTGGGTCGGGGGATTAGCCTGAGTCGGTTGCTGAGTAACATTGCCTATGTCCACACGCAAAAAAATGAGTTGGATATTGCCCTAGATACCTACCATGAGGCCCTGGCCCTGACGGAGGTGGCTGCAGATAATACAGCCCAAATAGCAGAGCGCATCGAAATTTTTAACGGCATCGGCACCGTTTACTTTAAACAGAAACACTACGAAAAGGTCTGGGTCAGCTACCACCAGTCCCTGCGTTTGGCCATTCAAATTGATCAAAGCCTAGGGCAGGCTAGAACACTGACTGAGTTTGGGCAATTATTTCAACATCTGCAGCAACCGCTGGTGGCGATCGCATTCTACAAACAGGCGCTCAACGACATTGAGCAGGTCCGGGCCAACTTGCGATCGCTCCCCCTAGATATCCAAAAGCGCTACACCGAGACCGTTGCCCCTAGCTACCGAGAACTCGCCGCCCTGCTATTTGAGCAAGAGCGCATCTTTGAAGCCCATCAGGTTTTAGACCTACTCAAATTGCAAGAACTAGAAGACTATTTTCAAGATGTCCGGACAGAACAGTCTGACATGACCAACAAAATTCCATACCTGCCCCCCGAACAGGTCATCCTCCAACAGCACCAACAACTCTTGCTAGCAGACCGTCCAGAAACCGACCCCGTCCTGAGCCTAGACGATTTTCTTCGCCAGCCCGCAGTGGCCGCCGCCATAGCTAGCCTCAAACACCCCGAGGATCCCAAACTGCAGCCCCAAACATTGCAACAACTGCAACAAAAACTCCAAAGACTGCCCCACAAGTCAGCGGTGCTCTATCCCCTGGTGCTGCCGGATCGTTTAGAACTGCTGCTCATTCCCCCCAGCGGCGCACCCATACACCACACCACAGCCATCAGTAAAACCACCCTCACGGACCAAGTCACCACCCTGCGCCATGATTTGGCCGACCCCAGTAGCAATGTCAAAGCCATGGCCCAGACCCTCTATGGGAGCATTATCCGTCCCCTTAAACCCGAGCTCCATCGCCTAGGGATTGAGAATATTATCTACATCCCCGATGGAGTTCTTCACTACATTCCACTTTCAGCCCTGTACGACGCTGAGCAGGGGCAATGGCTGGCCGAGCAATACACCTCCCATAACCTTACGGCCAGTGATATCGGCGATCTGACCCAACCACCGAGTCGCCCCTTCCATGTTCTGGCCGGGGCATTTGCGGATGCCGATCAAACCTTTGAAGCGTTGATTGATCAAGCTACAACCAACTTCCAGGGTCTCACCTACGCGGGGCAAGAAGTCGCTTTTTTGCAAGAAATGTTGCCCACCACCGAGGTGCTACTCGATGGAGACTTTAGTCGAGACAATCTCAAATCCCAGCTTCAAGGCCAAAATATTGTCCATTTAGCCACCCATGCGGCCTTTGTCCCAGGCCAGCCCGAAGATTCGTTTATTTTGCTCGGCAATGGCGACCTGATTACCCTTAAAGAACTGCGCCAATGGTCCTTGCCCAATGTTGACTTGGTGGTGTTGAGTGCCTGCCAAACCGGTATCAGCCATATTGAAGATGGGCTGGAAATCCTGGGCATGGGGTTCCAAGTCCAGCGCACCGATGCCCGCGCCGCGCTGGCCTCACTGTGGTGGGTGGACGATCGCTCCACCTCTGAGCTAATGCAGCTGTTTTACACCGAGCTAGCGTCAGGCGCAACCAAAGTAGAAGCGCTCCAAACAGCCCAACTCCAGCTGATGGCCAAGGGTAAAACCGAACCATTTTACTGGGCCCCATTTGTCTTAATCGGCAATGGTCAATAGCCAATTGGTTCAGATTAATCCATCGGATTCAGGGATCGGATTTGAGGATCAGATTCCAGCATCAGATTAACCAGGCTCTGCCAAATAGGTCTGTAGGTGGGGGTGCAAGGCATTGCGTGCCGCCATGGCATGCTCAAAACGCTTATTTTGATTTTGTTGAGTCAGCTGATCAAACCAGTCGGCGATGGGATCTGGAATAGTGACAAACTGACGCCACTGTAAATCGCCGCTGACGGTGGGTAGGGTGATTTTATCGACGGATTCCCCAGTCAGGGCCTGGAGACCAATTAACCCCAGAGCATATACATCGCTGCTCATTACCGGCCGACCAATCCGCTGCTCTAGGGGCTGATAATCCCGCTGCATGAGCAACTGCTTACGATATTCAGCTGACTGCTGGCTGACGTCGATCATCACCCGCTTGCCCAGGCCACTGTCCACCAGAACCATTGACTGACCATGGTTTTCTCGACCATTGGGCTGAATGAACGCGTCATCCCTTAAGCCTGCATGGACCTGTTTGTGACGATGAAATATCCCCACTTGCTCCAGCAGGCGGTCCATCAGCAACAGCACGGATTCCAATGGCCACGGGGTGTTGAATTTTGCTTGTAGTAGTTGTTCCTGGTCAAAGGTTTCGCCCAGCCCATGCACCACGTAAAACGTACTGTCCACTTGGCCATAGGTATATCCTGGAAATAGAGAGCGTAGGGGTTGAAATTTCTCTATCTCTTTTTCCATAGCTCGCTTCAACAACTCAGCGGTAGCCGGGGAATAGGCTTTGAGAGTCTGCAGTAATACGAGGGAATCTGTCTGTTTATCGAGGGCAATGGAAATCGGTCCTAATGGTTCTTGACGGAGAAAATACTGCACCTGATAGCGTTCCGCCGCAAACCTGGAAAAGGAGTTGTTTGAAACTAGGGAAATATTGGCCGCCGCTGGCTGTGTGCTGCCGAACTGGGGAGTGGAGGGTGACTGGGCTAACCCCGATGGCTTCGGCTCGACCGGCACTGAAACCGGCTTGGTTGTTTTGACAATGGATAGCTGGGTCTCAACTCGGGCCAGGGTGACGGCAAAATCGACTGGCTTGGTAATGTAGTCATTAGCCCCCAACTCAAACGCCCTTACCATGTCATCACTTTGTGCCTTGGCCGTGACCATCAGTACCGGTAGCTGATTACGAGAATAGGTTTGACGGATACGCCTTAGGGTTTCAATGCCGTCGATGCCCGGCATCATAATATCCAGTAGCACCAGGCCAACGTTGGAGTTATTTTGAATGTAGTCTAGGGCAGCTTCTCCACTCTCCACCACCACCGATTGGTACCCACGACGGTTGAGGCGACGACTGAGCATGTCGCGATTGTCTTCATTGTCATCAACCACCAGAATCGGTAATCCACTAAAGAGATTGCGAGTTCTTTCGGCAGCTGTAGTAGCGGGTGGCTCTGAATCGGTGGGGGTAATAGCTGTAACTGGGGCAATAGGAGTAACCGAGGGTTCCAGGTCGACGGCAGTAGCTGGGGTAATGGCCGTGACTGGGGCAATAGGAGTAACCGAGGGTTCCAGGTCAACGGCATTGGGAGTAATGGCCGTGACTGGGGTAATGGGTGTCACCGCTGCCGTTGCCGGAGTTGGCATGGAGGTGTCCTGTATGGGGGTGACGGGTATAATGGGAATCACTTGTGCAGGGGTCGTTTCTGGCTTTGCCGAGACTTTGGACCGCGCTGGAACTAGCTGTTCCTCCGACAGGAAAGATGCTATTTTGCCGAGTAATCGTTTGAGATCGATGGGCTTTGTATCATAGTCATCACAGCCTGCTGCCAATGCCTGATCCCGGTCACCCCGCATGGCATGCGCGGTTAAGGCAATGATGGGAACATTTTTTGTATGTGGCTGGGCCTTCAATCGTCTGGTTGCTTCCCAACCATCAATTACAGGCAAACTCATGTCCATGAGAATCAGATCAAATGGCTGGGCAGATGCGATCGCAATGGCCTCCGCACCATCCACAGCTATGGACAAATCATAACCCCGACGACGAAGGCGTCGACTTAACATATCCCGGTTGAGCTCGTTATCTTCAACTAATAAGACTCTTGTCATATTCCCCTTAATTAACCTCAGCCTACAGTTACTACCGGGTTAATCAGATACACTAGACACCGGATCGATGCTAGAGACTGAATCTGTCGCATTAGGCGTTGAACCCGCCTTAGCCAAGACCACCGCCTGTAGCTCATTCAGTAACTCTTGACGATTAAGATCCGCTTTTTGATACACCCGAGCCACACCTTCTAGCTGCTGCTGATCGCTGATCGTCAGCGCCTTAGCCGTTAGCACAATGACAGGAATATCCCGCCATTCAGAATTTTGTCGCAGCACCTGAATAAACTCAAACCCATCCATTTCAGGCATCATGAGATCTAGCACAATCAAATGGGGTTGATTCTTATCTAGAAACTGCAACGCCTCACGGCCATTGGACGCCAGCTCAACTGTCCAATCTTGCCGTTGTAAAAAACGCCCCATAATCTCCCGCGCATTGACATCATCTTCCACCACCAAAATAGTAGGAGAGGGCTGCCCTGAGAGATGGGTTTCCAACACACTGATTAACCGCTTACGATCAATGGGCTTAGTTAGGTAATCAACCGCCCCTAAGCTATGTCCCATAGGACGGTCATCTATCATAGACAGCAAAATAACGGGTATTTCAGAAACAACTGGCATTTCTTTTAGTTGTCTTAAAACTGACCAGCCATCCATTTGCGGCATCATTACATCTAACGTGATCGCATCTGGCAAAATTTCACCCGCCAGAGCCAGACCCTGTTCGCCGCTGGAGGCGCAGACCACGTTATAGCCAGCCTCATCCAGAGAACGCCGCAAAATCTCGCGGGCATCATCATCATCGTCAATCACCAGGATCGTCTGTTTAGAAGCACTGTGGTTGGAAGAGCTGCCGCTCTCAGGCAAGCTACTTTCAGCGGCCAGGGCAGGGGCAAAAAATGTTTTACTCTTCGGATTCGCCACCTGTACTGTTTGCGGAATGATTAACGCAAAGGTAGTGCCTTGGCCCTGAACACTTTCTACCGTAATATCCCCGCCCATCATATTAATGAACTGCTTAGTAATCGCCAGCCCTAACCCCGTACCCCCATATTTACGGGTGGTGGATGCATCGGCTTGGGTAAAGGCATCGAAAATCTTCTCTATTTGGTCATCCTTCATGCCAATGCCCGTATCACTGACAATAAAACGGAACCAGGGGCCATCATAGGTCGAACTATCAACCGTAGGGATCTGCTCAACCGTTAGGGTAATATTTCCATCCTCAGTAAACTTACAAGCGTTACTCAGCAAATTAAACAAGCTTTGGCGGAGCTTGGTTTGATCGGCCTTGAGGTTGCCAACATCCTGGGGGCAGAAAATTGACAAATGGTTATTATTTTTCTGGGCAACAGGGGCAATGGTGCCAGCAATATCCCTTATCATTTCCTGAATGGAGAAATCTTCCAAAAATAGCTCCATCCGCCCCGCCTCAATTTTAGACAAGTCTAGAACTGAGTTAATTAATCCAAGTAAGTGTTTGCCAGCCCCCTGAATCTTTTGTAAATCAGGTACAAAGTCCTCCTCACCCAGATCCGTCGCTTCCTCTTCCAGCATTTCACTGTAGCCAATGATGGCATTGAGGGGAGTGCGCAGCTCGTGACTCATGTTAGCCAAAAACTCACTCTTAGAGCGGTTAGCATCTTCTGCTTTCACCCGCGCTTCCTCCGCTTCTTCCATGGCCTTCATGAGCTTGGTTGTGCGGTCTTGGACACGACTATCCAAGTCGCGATTTAACTCCATTAGCTGCTCTTCCGCCTGCTTTCGCTCCGTAACATCCTGCAAAAACAGGGATAGTCCATCGCGTCCCGGATAGCCCCTGACCTGCAGCCACCGTTGGGTAGGCGCATAGTAAGTTTCAAAGCTGACTACCGTTTGCTCAGCCATAGCCCGACGGTACTGCTGCTCATAGCGTGCCCCCAAGGATTCTGGAAAAATCTTCCAAAAGTCTTGCTCCAAAAGTCCTTGAATACTACGCTTCAGCACTTCAGCTGCCTGGGCATTAACGTAGGTTACTTTCCAACTGCGATCAACCGCGACAAAGGCATCGGTAATATTTTCCAATACGCTGGTGGTACGCTGACTAGATTGCCGCAGCCGGGCCACTAACCCGTTGGCCACTATACCAATCAACGCCAGAGCGACCAAGTAGGCTGCATTGCGATATATGGCTGCCTGCCTAAACGATATTCGGCTAGCTTCGCTATAGGTACTTTGTAGCTCACGAATATTGCTCGTCAGGGGTAAATTGACTACCTGATCCAGTAGGGCATCGGCAACCGGCTTGTTTTCTAGAACCGTTTGGGACAACTGAATGACCTGGGCCACATCGTCCGCCCTAGAAAACTTACCCGCATCGAGCTTCGATTTGACCGCACTCAGTTCTTTCTCAATCGTAGTCACCAACTGTTCATCAGTGGCCATGATATAGATCAAAACATCATCGATCAGTCGTTCAAGATCAGCATCGCTGGTATTTTTTAGGCTATTAACCAAGCTAGGTAGTTGAACCAATGCATTTTGCAACTCTGCGTTGGTTGCTTGGAATTGATTCACCAGCTCAGTTTTTTCCTTCAGCAACTGAGCATCACGGCTAATCAGGCTTTGTAATCGAGTCCGATCGTCCCTGACAACAAATCCAGGAATTCTTTGGGCTAACTCCTCCTGAGTAGACAGTTCTCCAGCTAAGGCTTCTTCCAGCGGCTTATCATGCTTCAGAAGCGTGTAGCGTTCCTTCAGTATTGCCAGCTCAACTTCGGTATCACTTTCAACTTGGTTAGCAATTAAATCTGCATATTGTTGATATTGGCTAACATTCACCGACTTGCCTTTGATTCCTAAGAATGCCAGGAGTAGAAAAGCGGCGACCACACCTGCCCCTTTAGATAAAGAGTCTCGATTCACTAGAATAACCTCCTAAAATTGTCTCTATATAAGGGGAACGACCATTGGTAAATATCACAGGCTTCTAACAACAGAGTGATGTAGATGGCAAGGATCAAACTGCTCTGCAAACCCTGCCCATGAATGACAGGCTCAGCTTGTTCAACGTCACACTATAGAAATATGGATGCCCATATGCTCCACTGGTTGGGGAGTTGCTTAAACATAAAAGTAAAGTAGGGCGATTTTGATCGATAAAACCTAGGTTCGATGGTGCCCCTATACAGATAAAAAAGTAATTTACTGGAATTTATATTGAGTAATATATTGAGATTTTCATCCTTCAATCAGGGCCGATGAGGCCGAACTAATTTTTCCATCGCTAAATTTCAGCAAGAACAAAACTTCTTTATAAAGATGCTCTGTAACTATCATTAGTTCCGGAAGATACGTGTTCATAGTAAAGGACATTGTGTATATTGCTACGGATAACCGTGATGATATTACCTCCAATCAAATCATGGGTCACAGGTCTGAAACCTCTTGGAGTCAAGGTTAGGGTCTTTAACGCTAGCCCACAACGGGAGCCCTGTCGACTGTCGTCAAAACCAATGATTGCACCTCATTCAGTAGGTCCTGACGATTAAAATCAGCCTTTTGATAGACCCGAACCACTCCGTCTAAAAGCTGTTGATCCTTAGCGGTTAGGGTTTTAGCTGTCACAATAACGATCGGAATATCTTGCCAAGCAGATGTTTGGCGCAGCACTTGCACAAATTCAAAGCCGTCCATGCCTGGCATCATCAAATCCAACACAATTAAGTCGGGTACGGTGTGATGGAGATAGTCCAGGGCCTGGTGTGCGTCGGGTGCCAGGACAACAGACCAATTAGGGTTTTGCAAAAAGCGGCCCATAATTTCCCGAGCATCAGCATTGTCCTCAACCACCAAAATTTTAGGGCATGGTTGGCTAGGCAGTTGAGTGTTTAGAACATCCAATAGACGTATGTGGTCAACTGGTTTGGGCAAACAGTCAGTGGCTCCTAGCTGTAGGGCACGGTTAGACTCCTCGGTTGTGGTCAACACAGTAATCGGTACTTCAGCTATCGTTGACATGGCCTTAAGATCCTGTAGCATTGCCCATCCATCCTGCTGGGGCACCAGCATATCCAAAATAATGGCCTCAGGCAGTAGTTCCCCAGCCAGGGCCAAGGCCTGTTGCCCAAGACCACCAGACACAACGTTGTAACCAGCATCTGTCAACCAGCTGTGTAAACTTTCCCCAGTATCTCCATCATCGTCAATGACTAAGACGGTCTTTTCCGATGCTCCATTCGATAATTCATGAATGCCTACTAGTGCTTCCCGCTCAACCATGCGAATAGGGGGAGCGAAGAAGGTTTCATCGGAGGGCCTATCCACCTGGACGGTTTGGGGGATGGTCAAGGTAAAGGTGGTGCCCTGACCGTAGGTACTGTCAACGGAGATATCTCCCCCCATCATGGCAATAAACTGTTTGGTAATGGTCAGGCCTAGACCTGTACCTCCGTACTTGCGCGTAGTCGATGTATCTGCTTGGGTAAAGGCTTGGAAAATCTTCCCCATTTGCTCCGTTGTCATACCAATACCAGTATCCGTTACCGTAAACCGCAGAGAGTTGTCCTCATGTCCTTGGGCGTTAGTCATTACGGTGGGCTCAACGGCCAGGGTAATGGTGCCATTTTCAGTGAATTTACAGGCATTGCTTAGCAGATTAATCAAGCTTTGTCGGAGTTTGACTTCGTCTGCATGGAGCACACCAATGTCCTCCGGACAAGACATCGATAGCTGATTAAAGTTCTTGTGGGCTAAGGGCTGAATCGTGCCCATAATCTCGTCCATGGTGGACTTAACATCAATGTCCTCCAGAAAGAGCTCCATTCGACCAGCCTCAATCTTGGATAAATCGAGTACTGAGTTGATCAGTCCTAATAGGTGTTTGCCCGCCCCTTGGATTTTTTGTAAGTCGGGGACAAAATCCTCTTCGCCAATACTGGTGACATCTTCTTCCAGCATTTCGCTATAGCCAATGATGGCGTTGAGGGGGGTACGCAGTTCATGGCTCATGTTGGCTAAAAATTCACTTTTAGAACGGTTGGCATCCTCGGCTTTTATCCGGGCTGTTTCCGCTTCTTCCATGGCAGTTGCCAATTGGGTTGTACGGTCTTTGACCCGCTCGTCCAAATCCCGATTGAGTTCAATCAGTTGTTCTTCCGCCTGTTTACGTTCTGTAAAATCTTGCAAAAAGATGGATAGGCCATCCACACCGGGATATCCCCGCACCATCAGCCATCGTTCAGTGGGCTCATAGTAGGCTTCAAAGCTAACTACCTGTTGCTGAGTTGCCACAGCTTGATGATAATTTTCCGTAAATCGCTTTCCCAGGGATAGGGGTAAAACTTGCCAAACATCCTCTCCTAGCAGATTCGGGATGTCCCGCTTGAGAATATCGGCTGCCTGGGCATTGACATAGGTGATCACCCATTTTCGATCTAGGGCAATGAAGGCATCAGTAATGCTTTCTAGCACCTTAATGGTCTTTTGGCTGGTCCGACGCAGTCGGTTGATCACCCAAAATGCCACAATGCCTGAGCTAGTAAATGACAGTATGTAGATCAGGTTTCGATAAAATGCGATTCGTTTCTGCGTAGTTTGTTGTATGTCGTCAAACTGAGTTTCGAGGGCTCGAATATTATTCGTCAGCGGTAAAGCCATTATCTGACTACTGAGCTGATCGGCGGCGGGTTTATTAGTTAAAACTAACTGGACTGATTGGGCCATTTGCCGCTGGGTCGTTGAAGTGGTCCCCAGTTTTGCCTCTAGACCCCTGAGTTTTGTTTCGATCTCCGTGACGAGTTTTTTATCGCTGGTTACGGCATAAAGAAATAGATCGTTGAGTAGGGACTCTACCTCTAGACGGACGCTACCGATTAGGCCATTGAGCACATTGGATTCCTGGGAAAGCGCTGTTCTTAATTCCGCATGATGAATTTCCAGTTGCTCAACCAGCTGTCGCTTTTCAGCGAGTAATTCCGCGTTAAAGTCTAACTGTTTCTGTAAACGATCTTTATCGTTGTCTGATAGAGTTTGGGGAATTTGTGTCATCAGCTGGGCTTGTACTTGCTCTGATTCAAGCAAAGCCGTGTTTAAGGCTTGTCCATTTTGGGAAATGGTATGGCGAATATCTTGTAAAGCTAGCTGAGCAGCTGCCTCATTGACCAGGTGATCTGAAATTAAGGCACTGTAGCTACGGTACTGATCAAAATCAACGGTAAAGCTTTTGAGACCTAAAATTGTTAGGACTGAGAGTGTAGCGACAGCGGGTATACCCTTTAAAAAATGCTTTCGTCTGACCTCAGGCATCTCCAAAAATCCCAAAAATATAGCTTTGCGCACATAGCTCACACCATAGGTGATTGATTAAAACGATAGATAGCAATAGCTATGTGCGGCGCAATCTGATGAAGGATTTCATCAGATTGCTATATTGTCTGACTGTTAATCAGAAACGTTTTATATAGCTGAGTCATGGCTCTAGCCTTAGGTTTTAATCCGAAATTAGCGATCGCAACAAATACACTGATGGTATTGAGAAAGCTTTAATCACAGCAAATTCCCAAGCTGACATCTCCTCCAGTACCTTAATCAACATCTGTGTTGGCAGCTAATCCGAACATTTACGTAGGATCGTTGCAAAAATTCTAAAGTCAGAACATCCTGGAAGTAACGGCATCATGGCAAGTGCTCTTAAATCAGAACATTCTAGACATAACGTCCCCGTCTGAAGACATTGAAGTACTATCCAATATCTTCTCCTTACAAAGCCCAGGAGCTTACATCCGATTAGATCTGGCCATCTTAAATCTAATTAAGGGATGAAACGTCAACTATAAAGTAGGCGCTTAGGACATTACGGGGCTAGGGATTGACCGGTTAACTGCCTGGGCGATGGGTATGAGGCTATGCACCAGCTCAGCCATCGCTTCTAGGCTAAGGGTTTGTCGAGCATCACTCACGGACTGCTCCGGTTCTGGATGGCATTCAATCATCAAACCATCGGCTCCGGCTGCGATCGCACCCCGAGCCAACCCCGCGACCAATTCACGCTTACCCGTAGCATGGCTAGGATCCACCAACACAGGTAAATGGGTAATTTGCTTAAGGGCCACCACGGCCCCCAGATCGAGCACATTGCGGGTATAGCTATCAAAGCTACGAATCCCCCGCTCACAAAGAATAATATTCGGATTCCCATGGCTGGCAATATATTCCGCCGCCATCACAAACTCGGCCACGGTGGCGGCCAAACCACGCTTGAGCAATACGGGTTTGTCAATTTCCCCCAATGCCTTGAGCAGATCAAAATTTTGCATATTGCGGCTACCCACCTGTAACACATCGGCATGGGGCAGTAGCTTCTCAATTTGATGGATGGCCATCACCTCCGTCACCACCGGCAGACCATAGCGTTGCCGAATGGCGGAGAGAATATCCAATCCCACCTCCCCCAACCCCTGGAACGCATAGGGCGATGTGCGAGGTTTGTAGATGCCGCCGCGCAACCCTTGGATGGGCAAATGAGCTTGGGCAATAGTTTCCATTTGGGCCATGCTTTCAATGGCACAGGGGCCGCCAACGATAAATAGCTGTTGGCCACCGACGGTAACGGTGGGGGTAATGACTATTTCACTGGTGTGATTAGCATGGGCTTTGGCAACAAGTTTGGCATCCTTCATGGTGGTAAAAAAATAAACGGCTAAAAAACAAAAAGCCCGCAGCCTGTAAAGGCTCCGGGCAAGGTCGTACGGCACAGCGAACGCTACCTACCCGGTGGCGGCGTAAAAAAGAAAACTGTAAATTGCCAGCTGTGACGAACGATCATGGTGCTCAAAAGGAAAATGGGTAGGGGAAAATTAGTAAAACCAGCAAAAAGCCCGTAGATAAAACAAAACCGCAGGGCTTTCACTCTGCGGTTCACCGGCGTCCCATGCTAGAGCTAGGGTTCAGGGCCGGTGAACCTGGCTAAACCAAAAGTAAAAAGACTTGCACTGCATGGCTGTTAAAAAACTGAGACGGACATGATTGCGATGTACCTAGGCTAGCGTGCCAACTTTAAACCGTCAACCCAGGGTGAACCGATGCCCAGCTAGATCACGGCAATACATTCAATTTCCACCAGCACATCCTTGGGCAGACGAGCCACTTCCACACAGGCCCTCGCCGGAGCAGTGGCTTCCTCAAAATAGGTGCCATAGACACCATTCATGGTGCCAAAATCATTCATGTCTTTTAAAAATACGGATGTTTTGACCACATCGGCCATGGTGGCCCCGGCGGCGGCTAAAACAGCCTTGAGGTTATCGAGACATTGCTGGGTTTGAACCGCCACATCCCCATCCCCCACTAAAGCTCCACTGCTGGGGTCCAAGGCCACTTGCCCAGAGGCAAACACCATCTCGCCGGAGGCAACAATGGCCTGATTGTAGGGACCGACGGGGGCAGGGGCCTGATCGGTTTGAA
The DNA here is from genome assembly GCF_034932105.1 of Leptothoe sp. PORK10 BA2. Lineage (NCBI taxonomy): Bacteria > Bacillati > Cyanobacteriota > Cyanophyceae > Nodosilineales > Cymatolegaceae > Leptothoe > Leptothoe sp. PORK10 BA2. Next base: position 44,477 of record NZ_JAYGIG010000016.1, read on the forward strand.
CGATGCGACGAACCATAACACGACATTAGATAACTAGCCAGAGTATTCTACCGGAAAATCCGATAGCGTCTGTCACCTCGGCCCTAGAGTGAACTATGGGAGCAAGTCTCTAATTGCCATAGGAGCCGTGCCATGGATGTTACTTTTAGATCAACCTGGTCCACCCCCGGACCGGTCGTTTTCTCATAGCAGAAACGGCCCGGCGTCAACCCACTAACCATATCTGTCCTGATCCCATGGCTGACATTAATCGTGTTACCGAGCTTTATCAAGCATTTCCCCAGCAGTTTCGCAGTGTCATTCTCAGCACCGTCAGCGCCGATGGTATGCCCCAGGCAAGCTATGCCCCTTTTTTAATGGATGACGATAGGACCCTATATATCTATGTCAGTGGGTTGTCTGCCCATACGGCCAACCTCAAACAAACCCGCCGGGCCAGTGTGCTATTAATCGAAGATGAAGCGGCCACCAAGGAGATCTTTGCTCGCCGTCGACTGACCTATGAATGCTCTGCCGCACCCTTACCCCGTGACACCAGCCAGTGGCAAACGTTAATCGATCGCTTTGAGCAGCAATTTGGTCAGGTGATTGGCTTGATGAAGGATCTGCCTGACTTTCAAGTATTCCAGCTACAGCCCCAAGCAGGACAATTTGTGATCGGCTTTGGGGCGGCGTACCGAATTAATGTCAATGACCTCAATAGTCTGGAGCCTAGGCGTCAGGACTAGGCTCAGGCTGGGCTAACACCCCATTGAGAAAAATATCGGCCAGGGTTTCTGCCAGTTCCTTCATATCCTGGGGAGAACTAGCTTCGTCGGCCAGGGTGGTTTGGCTAAATCCGGCTACGGTAAACATGCCCAGGAAAATTCGAGCCACCACCCGAGGATTCATGGGGCGATAGGTGCCTCGATCCATGGCGGTTTGAAAAAATGCTTCGGCCACATCGGTCATTTTGGAAATTACTTCCGCCTGTACCCGTTCTCGCAACTCTGGGTGAAACTGTGCTTCCATAAAACACACCCGCAGCATGTCGGTATTGGCAGACATGTTGAGCATGCGTTTGCGCATGACCTTGCCAATGGCCTTATAGTTGGCCATTTCACTCAGCTCAGTTAACAGATCGGTGAGCAGGTCCACCCACCCCCTGGTCGCCACCTCGATCAAAATAGCTTTTTTGTTTTCAAAGTGCCGAAATAGGGTGCCCTCGGCCACTCCCGCCGCTTGAGCTAGATCGCGGGTGGTGGTGCCGCCATAGCCCCGCCGGGCAAATAGCCGCTGAGCCGCCCCAAGAATTTTCTCCTGGGTATCGTCTGGGGGCGACGTCAAGGTTTTAGCAAATTGCATAGGGTAGGATACGACACGTACGGTTAGAAAACTGACGTTGCGGAGCCTCTCCTACAACAACGACACACCAAGGCCATGGGAAACCCCTCAAGACCTTGGGTTTATTCTCTACCGTGAGCTGCGCAATCAGGTCATTGGTTAACAGAAGCTTACATTCAGCTAAGGTTAAGGCCTGATTTGCTACGCAGATGCTAGGACAGTTGCATCGGGATGGATGGGGACATGGACCTCATGGCAGGCGGTATCGCCTAGGCAAATGCCCATGCCGCGAGCCGTCTTCACCAACGCATCGCCGGGACTTACCGCTTGGTATTCAGCAATGGCCTCGGCAATGGGGACATGGACCACCTGGCGGTTTTGCCAGCTCACCATGTGGTCATACTTGCCAGCGGCGATTAGGTCTACCGCTTCCACCCCAAAAGTGGTGGCGAGCACCCGATCTAGGGGTGACGGGGTGCCACCGCGCTGCACATGGCCCAGGACGGTGACTCGGGTTTCTGCCCCGATTTTTTCGGTAATTTGGTCAGCTAGGTGTTCACCGATACCCCCCAGACGGCTCTGGCCCAGGCGATTTGTCTGGACAATTTTTTCCCCCGCTTCGGTACAGACGGCCTCCGCCACAATGATGGTGGCAAAATTCCGCTTCAGCCCTTTGATGGTTTGACAAATGTTGTCAATGGAGTAGGAAATCTCAGGGATCAGCACGATATCTGCCCCACCGGCGATACCGGCGTTGAGGGCAATGTGCCCGGCGTCGCGACCCATCACCTCTAAAATCATCACCCGAGAGTGACTGGCGGCGGTGAAATGTAAACGATCTAGGGCTTCGGTGGCAATGTTTACTGCCGTGTCAAACCCGATGGAACGCTCGGTACAACCAAGGTCGTTATCGATGGTTTTGGGAATACCCACCAGGTTCAGTCCCCCTTGCTGAGCCAGGCGGCGCAGGATGGCCATGCTACCGTCACCGCCGATGCCAATTAGGGCATCCAGGCCCAGAAGATGGTAACCGTCGATGATTTCTTGGGAGCGATCGCACGTGGATCCATCGGGCAAGGGAAAAGCAAACGGGTTGCCCTGATTGGTCGTGCCCAACACGGTGCCCCCAGCCCGAAGTAAACCGTGGGTGCTGGACACATCAAACTCCACATATTCAGGCGGCCGTGCCATTAACCCCTGGGTGGCACGGGGAATTCCCACCACTTCCCATCCATAGCTGTCGGCCCGATGTACTACGGCCCGTAAAGCGGCGTTGAGGCCAGCACAGTCTCCACCACTGGTAAGTAGGCCAATTCGCTTAATGTCCTCATGCTGTCCCATAGTGTCTACGCTTTCGCTATAAAATCGCGTCTCAAGCCTACAGCGTTTGGGTGACGCCCAAGGAGACTAAGCTGCCATTCTGAGAAATTATTGATAGGACGATAGATTCTGCAACATTTTTGTATCTTCGAGTTACGGTTTTTGTTGCTATATCAAGGATTTAGCCGTCCTTTCATGTTCTGAGTAACAAACACTTGAGGGGACTGGAACTGTTCAGTTTACTGAAACCAATGGGTGTAATTACTGACATTAATTGCCCGGTTTATTGGGAGTTGATTTGTCTTTACCAGAACTTGTCCATCGGCCATCAACTCACCTTAACAAAGCCATAGCAACAATATTGTTTTAGTAAATGCACGGCACTTGACCCGACATTCTGAATGGGGTTGATTATATTTGGCGTAACGGCAAATCAATCCGTAATACGCTGTTGAGCGCGAATTGGTTTGTACGAATATCAGGACATCTTCCGGTTAGGTCTACTAACCCTTGTTAAGAACAGTAAGGTTAAGGTTTTTTACTACGGAATCCAATGGCAAAGGCCATTTTAAGTACTGCTATAGGGGCTTTGGTTGCGTCTGTAGGTGTTATTGCTGCAACACCTCAGTCTGCGACCGTCCAAGGGTTTAACGGCAGCTTTGCTCCCGAACGGTGGGAGTTGTTTAATAGCAGTCCGGCATTTCCCGGTATCGATAATTCTCAATTAACTATTAATAATGTCCCACTGGCCCCGTTTAATGGCTCAGTGGATTTTACTAATGCTCCTGATTCCCTCACCCTATTAGGGAGTAATCAGTCTGCCATTTTGGATCAGTTTGGATTAAGTTGTAGTTCCCCTAACCTACCGGTTTCCGCCCTCTTTTTGTGTGACACCAGCTTTACCACGGTTTTTGTCACGGTTCCTGAAGCCAGTATTTTTTCGTTTAACTGGGATTACACCACCACCGATAGCCTTGGTGCTGCGTTTGATCCCTTTGGTTTTGCCCTGGGTAACTTCCCCCCCACGGACCTCCGTACCGATGGCGTATTTACTGAGCTGATTGATCGAAACGGACCTGCCCGACAGTCTGGGACAGCGTCGGTGAAGATTGCGGCCAATCAAGTATTTGGGTTTCAAATTGGCACGGCGGATAATCAAGGCGGTCGGGCCATGACTACCATCAGTCAGTTTCAAGTGAAGCGGATTGACCCTGAAGAGCCCACATCAGTACCGGAGCCAGCGTCGGTGGTTGCGATCGCACTCGCCACGGGCCTCGGTCTACGCTTCAGTAAATCGTCTCGTTCCGGCAAATAGCCTTTGGCCATGACGTCCGAAGATGGCCTTTGGAGATGGCCATCTCCGGAGATCGATTAATCGGCCATCTCCAAAGCTTTGGGAACTTGGACAATGGCATTGCCGGTGGCCGGGTCAAATAAATGAATGTGCTCCACGCGAATGCCCAGGGTCAGTTTGTCCCCTAGGCGCGGTATCTGGTCTTCAATGCCGTCCAGACGGACCAATAGGGTTTTTTCTTCCGCCAGCTGGCCCAGCGCTGCACCATCCAAATCGACGGTGAGATAGGTTTCACTGCCCAACGCCTCGGTGCGCTGCACCGTCACCTCCAAATGTTTGGGGGCAGGCACCGCCAATCGTAAATGTTCGGGACGAATACCGAGGGTGAGGGTTTGATTGGCATGGGGCGCTAAGATCGGCTCCCAATGGCTGGGTAATGTGAGACGAAAGGCCGGATGGATCAGGGTTAGCGGGGCTTGAATCTGCACCGTGAGAAAGTTCATCGGTGGGGAGCCAATAAACGATGCCACAAATCGATTGGCCGGATAGCGATAAAGCTCTAGGGGAGCTGCAATCTGCTGAATCACCCCCTGATGCATCACGGCAATCCGATCCCCCATGGTCATGGCTTCTACCTGGTCGTGGGTGACATAAATGGTGGTCGTGCCCAACCGTCGCTGGAGGCTCACAATCTGGGCACGGGTTTCGGTGCGCAGCTTGGCATCCAGATTGGACAGGGGTTCATCCATCAAGAACACTTGGGGGTTACGGGCCATGGCCCGCCCCAGGGCCACTCGCTGCTTTTGTCCACCTGATAGCTGTCGGGGCAACCGTTTTAACAATGGGGTAATTTGCAAAATTTCAGCAATGGTTTTCACCCGTTTGGCAATGGCCTGTTCCCGCTCTGGCCAGTAATGAAAGCCCGGGGGCAAAAATCGGGTCAACCCAAACAGGGCTTGCTGCCAGCCGCTAATCGGGGGCAGATCCCCAGCGGTGCGCCGCAGCCCAAAGGCCAGGTTGTCGTACACGCTGAGGTGCGGATAGAGGGCATAGCTTTGAAAGACCATGGCCACATCCCGCTGTTTGGGAGGGAGGGCATTGACCTGCTGGGAGCCAATGGTAATGGTGCCGCCCGTAATGCTTTCTAAGCCAGCAATCAGGCGGAGCAACGTGCTCTTACCACAGCCCGATGGCCCCACGAGCACCATAAACTCGCCGTCCTTCACATCCAGGTAGATCCGCTTTAACACCGGCGATGATTTGGCATCGGAGGATGAGCGCGGAAATGATTTGTAAACGTTGTCTATAACAACCTCGGCCACGTTTGATTCCTAATTTGGTATCGCGATCAGGGGGTAGGTCAACGCTACTCGGTAACGCGATCTACAGATACCAGAATATCGGTAATGGTTTCACCTCGGGTGGGGGTCAAGATGCGATCGCAAGGTTGACTACGGCCCTGCACAGGTACCCGGTTCACCGGTAAACGGGCCGCTCTATCTTGACTTGTCATCACCGTAAAGTCAGTCCCCTCCGGTACCTCCAGCAATGTCGCCAGGCGATCGCCGTTTTGACTAAACTTAAAGGACTGGGACCCAATACCGCCCCGGCCACTGCGATTGATCGTCGCCACCTGCATCCGTTTGCCATAGCCTTTTTCCGACATCAGCAATAGCTTGCTATTGTCCTGAATCGGCACACAGCCCACCACCGCTTCCCCCTTAATCACCCGAATCGCCTGATTTCCCTGGGCACTGCGGCTGGTGTCCGGCAACTGCTCTGGATCAATGGCAAACCGCAGCAGCCGCCCCCCCGAGGAGGCTAACACCAGATCCTGATCCAAATCAGCAATCACAGCATAGGCCAAGTGATCCTCTGGCTTGAGTTTAATCGCCACTAAGCCCCGGGCGGTGATGGACTCAAACTCCGTCATCGGCAACCGTTTAATTTTTCCTTGGGCTGTGACCAAAATTACCTGCCGTGCCATCACCGATTGATCCAGCAAAATTGGTGGCAATAGCCCATCAGGGGTGAGACCAATGGCATCCGGCAGCAGATTAAACAACGGTCGTCCTTTGGACTGGCGCTGGGCCATGGGGATGTCATTCACCATCACACTGAAGGCCTTGCCCTCTTGGGAAAATACCAGCAAATTATGGGTAGTCCAGGCAAATTCCGTTTGAACCGGAATATCGTCCTGCTCCGTAAATTTGTTGGTGGGCAGAACTTGCTTACTTTGTTGACGCTGGTAGGCGCGGGGGGTAAATCGGCGGACATAGCCCTTGCGGGTAACCTCCACCACCGTGTCCTCCTCCAAAGCCTTAGCCGTAAGGGTCGCCAACCGGGTCTCTTCCTCTTCCCGTTCGCTATCGGATCGAAGCCGAGTACGCCGTTCATCCCCAAAGGATTTTTTGAGTTTTCTCAGATCCTTCTTTAGACACTTCAGCCGCTCTTTTCGATCCGATAGCAGCAGTTCTAGGGATTCTTTCAGGTTGGATAGCTCCTCAAACTCATTGAGTAAATTGTCCTGCTCCAGCCCTACCAACCGACGCAGGGGCATGGCCAAGATGGCATCGGCCTGGCGCTCACTCAAATCAAATCGCTCACAAAGCTCCACCTTGGCGGTCGGACCATCGGGAGCCGCCCGTAAAATTTCAATCACCTCATCAATGCTATCGAGGGCCGTTAACAGTCCTTCAACAATGTGCAACCGCCGATCGGTTTTCTCGAGTTCGTTACTGTACTGACGAACTAAGGTTTCCTCACGGAAATCCAGGAAAGATTGCAGCATTTGCCGCAGGGACATCTGCACCGGCTGTCCCCCATCAATCGCCAGCATGATCGCCCCAAAATTGCTCTGCAACGGCGTCATCCTGTATAGGTCAGCCAAAATACTGGGAGGCTGAAACTCTCGCTTCAGTTCAATCACCACCCGCATGCCTTCCCGATCGCTCTCGTCACGAATGTCGATAATGCCCTCGAGTTTGCCCTGGTTGACTAAACTAGCCACCTTTTCAATCCAGCCCGCCTTATTTACCTGGTAGGGCAGCTCAGTCACCACAATGGCATTGCGCCGCTGCCGTCCTTTCCCCGGCTGTATTTCTTCAAACCCAGCAATGCCACGCACAGGGATACTGCCCCGTCCCGTGCAATAGGCATCGTGGACCCCTTTCGTATCAATAATCTCACCCCCAGTGGGAAAGTCTGGACCGGGGATCAGCTTAAACAAGGCGTCATCAGAGAGGGTAGGTCGGTCAATTAACGCCACTAGCCCATCAATGACTTCCCCCAGGTTGTGGGGGGGAATGTTGGTGGCCATCCCCACGGCAATGCCAGAACTGCCATTGAGCAGTAAGTTGGGCAATTGGGCTGGCAGTACCGTGGGTTCCTGTTGGGAACTATCAAAGTTATCACTAAAATCAACGGTGGCTTCGCTGATCTCTCCCAGTAATGCCTGATGGCTCACGGGGGCCAGCCGGGTTTCCGTGTAACGCATAGCAGCCGGTGGGTCATTATCCACCGAGCCAAAGTTGCCATGGCCATCTAACAACGGATAGCGGCTGGAAAAATCCTGCACCATGCGCACCAACGCATCGTAAACAGCCTGGTCACCATGGGGATGATATTTACCCAGTACATCCCCGACGACACGGGCACATTTTCGAAAGGGGCGCTCCGGGGTTAACCCCAGCTCGTGCATGGCATAGAGAATCCGCCGATGCACTGGTTTAAGCCCATCGCGCACGTCGGGCAACGCTCGCCCGACAATTACGCTCATGGCATATTCCAGATATGATCGTTGCACCTCTGTATGAAGGGAAGTGACAACAATTTGCTCATCCGAAAATGCATTTAGCTGGTTTGCCATGATTTCGTATCCTTGAAACCGCCTTGAACGTAATAAATAAACTTTGTCCACGGCCAGAACTGCAAGGTTGCCGTAGATAAAAACCTAGGTTTTATTTTGGACGTAGTTTAGCCTTACCAATGCTGTACCTTATACACAAGCGCTATTGATCCGCAATAGTTAAGATCGAAATCGATCAAGAACTCAATAGACCGATGAATGCCTGCGTCCTTGAGTAATGTTTTTTAGATCAGCTCTATCATGCGTTGGCCAAGGTTCCCTCGGCCAACAGCTGACAAAAATTGTAGTAACGTTGCTGTGTTATCGAAACTGCCTATGAAAACGGTTTTAATCGTGGAAGACGACATGATAAACGCACGCGTTTTCTCCAAGATTTTGACCAAGCGGGGAGGCTTAGGGGTCAAACACACTGAGAACGTGGAAGAAGTCATGCAAATTGCCGAAAGTGGCGAAGTAGACGTGATTTTGATGGACGTTTCCCTTTCCCACAGTATCTATCAAGGAAAACCGGTAGATGGCATCCGCATTACTCAGATGCTAAAGGCCAATAGTGCCACCGCCAAATTACCGATTATTTTGGTCACGGCCCATGCCATGGATGGTGATCGGGAAAACTTCTTACAACAGAGTGGGGCCGATGGCTATATCTCAAAGCCCATTGTGGATCACCAAAAGTTTGTTGATGACGTTAAGGCCATGATAGGTGAGTAGAGCTTGGGATAGGGTTAGCTCCCCCAACCCTATCCCAAGCATTTGTGACCATAATTTATGCCATGGTTAATTGCTACAAGCTAGAAATAACAAAGGCTATGGGCGAGGCAACTGGCCGCAAGGCTTGCCGCTAGTTGCTATATGAGCCCAAATTCTACCCGGCTAATTTCGGGTAGTTCTGCAAAAGGCTGGACGTGAATAACATTATAATAGTTCGAATGTACTACTCGTCTCATTAGATAGTACATTTCGTAAAAAAGCTAATGCCTTGGCGGAGTGATTGGTCCAGGGTGATCGGCCCAGAGTGAGATGATAGCCCAGTTGTTTGCCTAAAGTCCGGACAGAACTTCCTGAAGTCCAGGGGTGCCAAACATCGCTTCGGTGGCACTGATTAGACGAGCACCCCAAAGATTGTCTGCTAAAAATTCCAGATCGGCATAGCGACTATCCCGTTCTAGGGCAATCGTGGCTGCTTCGATGGCCGCTGGTCGATTGATATTAGCCGCATAGCGAGCGGCGGCAATGGCCAGGGTGGGTTCGGGTTCTGCCTCGGCCACCTCCAAGGAACGTTCCCACTGTTTAATGGAGGGTTCTACCTCGCCCATTTCATATAGCACCAGACCAATGTTGTTAATAGCGGGCCAGAAAAGTTCGTCGTAGCTAACGGCGGTTTCGTACTGCTCAATGGCCTTTTGGTAGCGATTGAGTTTGTAATAGGCATTGCCCAGATCAAAATGGGCTCCCGAATTGCTAGGTTCTAGGCTCAATCCCTTCTCTAGCGCATTGGCTGCCTGGAGGTACTTAGCTTCGCTAAAGTAGGCCGAACCTAGGCTAAACCAGATGACGGGGTCATCACTGTTAATGGCTTTAGCATTCTCTAGGGCCGTAATTGCCGCCGCACTATCCCCAACCTGTAGATGTAAACTGCCTAGCAAGGTGAGGATTTGGGGATCTTGGGGGGCCAGCTGAGCGGCCAACTGAATTCGAGCCAGGGCTTCATCGTACTGCTGGAACTGGGCCAGCTGGGCAGCTTCTTGGGCCAGGTTGAGTCCAGTGGCCGTCAGCCGCTCTTCGTCCAAGGGCAGGGTATAGGGCAGTAAGGCTTGGGCATCTACGGCGCGGGCCGTCCAGCTACAGCCAAACAGGGCGAGCAGCGTAGCAAGGGCGGGACGAGTAAGCCGAGATATAAGCTGATTCATAGAAAGTAGGCGGATTAGATAAAACTGGGTGAAATCAGGTGCCTAGGTGCACTCAAGGACGTTTAGCGACCATTTAGAGGCTGAGCTGAGCCATTTTGAAAGCTCTCTGTGATTTATTTCGTTTCCTTGGCCTCGCTATCAGTATAGATACATCATTTATGGGCGGACATGGGTAATTTGATAATTTTTGATGGCAAGCTCAGTCCAAGGGTAGGACATGGTCCTTAAAATCTTGTTTCAAACTCTAGCAAAACTTGATTGCGATCGTCGAAGTTGGTCGTTCCTCGAATGGTCAATTCATCCGTTAGACGATAGCGCAGGTTGAATTCTGTGGGGGTGCTGTCAGTTAAGATTTTCACTAGGGATAGGGTAACGTTATTGGTCACGTCAAATCCAACTTCGGTGGCGATATCCAGACTGGAACCGCTGCTGTCTTCGCTGGAAAAGCGTGAGGCACTGGTGACTGGAAATAGGCGAAACTCACTCAAGTTGAGGGTGCTGCTGATAAAGTCCTGCAAGCTATTGAGCAAGGCTCCGCCAAAGAAATTAATCACCCCCTGTCCAGACTGTAGGGCGGCCACGTAGCTACCGCTGAGTAGGTTAATGATTTCCTGTCTAGAGCGTGGCGGAGAGCTGGAAAGTTCAATCACCGTATCGCTGCTATCGGAAATGAATAAACTCTCTAACAAATTACTGGCAGAACCTTGGTAGTCAGCTCGGATGCGAATGGTTTCTAAGCCGGTGGTGCCCTGGAATGGATCGATGGAGGTATCGCTGATTTCGGACGAGGCGAAGGCGGTTGCCTCGACTGCTAGATTTTGCTGAGTTTCGGAGACAGTTGTGCGCAGTTGTATGTCGAGGATCGGATCGGCAATCCCCCGCTCGGGTATAAATCGAGCCGTATTATCTCGACCGGCCAGACGAAATGTAGTGGTTAAGAGATTAATCCGCCCAGAACGTAGGCGAATGGTACCTTCTGGTTCGATGGCGCGAAATGGTATCAGGGGGCCTGTAATGAGTAAATCCCCTCTGGCTAAAACATTCAATAAATTGCCTTGCTGGATCTGAATATTGTCCGCTAGGGTGATTTTGAGGTTCTCAAACCGTGGCACAAACGGGGAAATGTCTTCGGATTCTGCGGCAGCTGATGTGTTTTCCCCTTCGGGTAAAAAGAGACGACCATCGGCCAGTTCTACCACCCCCCCTAGCTGGGGGCCGCCTAGAAATAGACTGCCACCGACGACAACTTGGCCTTTCACCCCACCCCGGTAGATCCCCCGCAGCTCCAGATCAACATTGTCGAGGGTGACTGTCAGGGCTCCAGATGGATGGATGAGAGGGGTTGGATTGCCTGGGGTAGAAGGGTTTGGGGAGATAGGATTATTGGGAGCAGTAGGATTTGCGGGGGGGGGGGCCACAGTGTCCCCCTCTGGTATGCCATCTGGTGTTTCCCCATTGGTGCCATTCTCAGGTTGAGTATCCTGGCCGGATGGTTCGGCCCCCAGGGCTGCTAGATCAGCACTCCTGATGATGGGAAGGGTTAACAGGGGGAAGATACCCGCCGCTTGCAGTTGGCCGTTGCCGTACTTCCCTTGGAGATTTTGGACAATAATTTGATTGTTTTCAAAAACGATCCGACCCTCAAAGTCAGTCAGAGGATCGGGTAGGAGGGGGGATCGCAAAACGGCCTCCTGGAGCTCCATTTCACCGGTGATGATCGGTTGGCTTAAACGTCCCCCTACGTCTAGGGATACTCGTCCTTTACCCGATACCCAACTCACCTGATTATTTAATGCGTTGAGGAGGGACAGTCCCTCGTCGGCCACATCTAGGGTCAAGGCAATGCGGTCATCGGCGGGCTGCACGGTCATGAAGTCAAAGGCATAGGGAATGTCCCCCACCAGGGTGAGGGGTTGAGGGTTATCGACTTGGAGCAAATTGCCCTGGAGCAGTAGGCGAGCGTCCTCGTATAGAAACAGACCTTCGGCCTTCTGAATGGGCTGGTTGTTAATGCTGCCATTGGCTAGGATGACATCCCCCCTGACCGTGGGGTTGCCTAGGCCACCACTGAAGTTTGCGATCGCATTTAACCGCCCCTCCAACCCCAGGGGTAGGTTGAAAATATCCCGCACTGCCGCCATGGGCAGCTGCTGCGCCACCAGCTGCAGACTAGAAGTATCCTGCTCCACCAGGGACAAATTTCCCGCCAGGTTCACAAAGGCCAGCTGAGGATTGCCGTCGGCATCGGGGGGCAGCTGGGTTTCTAAACGCAGGGGTTGGAGAATGAGGTTGCCATTGGCCAGCTGTCCCTGGGCAATCACCCGGTCCGCTATAAACTCTGGCCCCCAGCTCCAGGCTTGGCCATTGACATCAAACATCACCTCGGGCAGCTGCTGCGGGGTACCGCTGAGGCGGACGGAGGCGTCAAATCGGCCTTGGAGTTTAGCTAGGGGGGGGATAGGCTCTGCGGCCTCGGCCAGGGCCACCTGCTCCTGAATCGCTTGAATTTCCGATAGTCGCTGCAGCTGTTCCAGCAGGGTAGCCTGGTCTGCCCCAGCAGGCTGGACCGCTAAAATGTCTGGAATATCCGCAGGGGATGGCGGATTTTCTAGCCAGGTGGGAGGCTGAAATGTCTGAATCAGGCTTTCTAGATCCGTAATGGCTAAGGCCGTGAGCACATCCCGGACATCACCATTTTCCACCTCAACATTAGCGTTGTAGGCCAGGGTATTCAGTTGCACATCGCCATTAAAGCGATACACACTCTGGCTAGGAGCAAGCTGTTGATCTCCAGGACTGTTGCCAGCGGTGGTGCCAGCAGTAACACAGGAGATAGGCCGGTCCTCCATGCCCAGCCCCAGGAAGCAAGGATCAAGAATTAGCTCTCCCTGCTCCACATAGATGCGCCCACTCCGATAGGCGACCTGACCTGTCAGCTGTTGGCCACTGAGATATCCCAACCCTGGTCGGGCAATCAAAACATCCCCCACCAGGGTTTGACGGTTGAGATCCACCACCCATTCCCCCTGGGATGACAAGCTGCCCTTGAGTCCGCCCCCCAGACGCTCCACCGCTGGCACCCCCAGGGCCTGTAGTTGCAGGTCTTGCAAAGTGGCGCGCAGCACATCTCCATCGGTACGACCGGAGGCCAGGGCACCCTGCCAGCTGATATCAAAATCAAAATTCCGCGCTGTTTGAAAATTGATCTCAATGCCGTCGGCTCGGCCATGAGCCGCTGACGGCCCACTTTGACCGACTAAATTAACCGCCAATCCCGCCTGGGATTGGTAGCTGATGGGGCCTGTCAACACCGGGTCAAAGGCCACCTGGTTGACGGCAAAGTCGTCTAGCCGCAGGGTACCGTCCAGACGGGGGGTGCTAGGGGTACCCATCAACTTCCCGTTAAACGAGGCAAATCCGGCCACGGGAACAGGGCTGGGCAACAGCGCTAGGGGATAGCGCTGGGCATCGAGATCGAGGGAAAACCCTCGAATACCCTGAAACTGATTGCCCACGAACTGGGGAGAAACCACGCCCCGGGCCCGGAGCTGAGCACTGCTAGCCCGTTCAATCAATAATTCTTGACCGGTCCAGGCAAATTGGCTGCTGAGGGGGGCATCAAACCCGGCCAGTTGGGGCGAGAACCCAGCCAGACCGGCGGAGAAGTTGAGATCCCCCTGGCCCTGGATATCGGCCAATGTAAACGCGTTAAGCCGTCCTGCCAGGGTCACGGTACCGCTGGTGTTACCCCGCAGCTGGGAAGCAAACTGGCCCAGGCCGAGGGCATTGAGGGTAGCGGTGGTGTTCCACCCGCCGTTGATCAGTTCAGCCTCGCCCTGTACCGATCCGTCAGCCAGCTGTAGGTCGTAGTCTCCCATGGCCAAAATTGTCTCTAGGGATGCGCCCTGGAGTGGTCCGGCCAAGGCCACATCGGCGTTGAGCTGGCCGGGGGGGATTTGGGCTATACCTAAGGCCCGGAGATCGATGTTGTTGGCCTTTAGATCGGCCTGCCAGCTATCCTGGCCAACCTGACCCTGGCCGGTCAAGGTGCCGTTCCCCACTAGGACCTGGGCCTGGGGAATGGTCAGGCCGCCATTGGCAAAGACTGCGGTGGCGGTGGCAGGATAGATTTGGCCGCCGTAGGCCAGGTTGGGGGCCTGCACATTAATCTGGGCGGCTAGGGCAGCGGGGGGGCCAATAATCGTCGCCGTGGCGTCCAATATGCCTAGGGTGACTGGGAGCTGCTCAACGTCGTAGAGCGTTGCGATCGCATCCCCCGACACATCCGTTGCCCTAAACGCAAAATCCAGTTCCGGAGGCCCTCCCGCCGCCAGCTGCCCCAGGTTTAATACCCCCTGACCCGTGACCCGGCCCCCCAGTTCCGGCAGGGCATTCACCTGGGTAACGGTAACTACATCTAGTAGGTTCTCGATGCGATCGCTGGCTAATTCCACATCCCCATTCAGTTCCTTCAGGACCACCCGATCAATGGTCACTGGCCCTGTGGCCGCCAAATTGGCCTTCAACTTGGGCTGCAACACCGGCCCCGTAATCGCCACGGTGCTGTCAAACACTCCGCTCAGGGCAATGGGGGGCTCCACCTCAGCCCGCTCCAATAGCTGCTCAAGATCTACATCGGCCACCTGGGCCACAAGATCGTAGTCGCCTTTCCAGTTAATGGTGCCGGTGGCCGTAGCCGTTAGGTCGGCATAGCTACCCTTGGCCCGATCTACCGTAATGGTGGTGCCCTTAAACCGAGTGGTGGCATTAATGCCGTCAATGGTATTGCCCCAAGGCCCGGTGCTGGGCAATGAGGTGAGCTGTAGTTGGCCATTATTAACACTGGCCGCCCCATCCACCGTAATGGGCTGATCAGGCAAAAATGTCATGGCCCAATTGCCACTCACTCGGCCTGCGGTCACCACCATGGGAAAATTTTGCTGCCCCATGGTGGGCAAAAGGAAGGCCGTGGCGTCCTCTGCTGCCACCCCTTTGGCCGTCACTGCCATGGTGATGTTTTGCCGGATGGGCTGGTCGTCATTTCCCGTGGCCACTGGCACCGCCGCAATGGTCAGGCCGAGATCACCGCCCTGGGGCGCTTTGGCCTGGGCCTCAAACTCCATACGTTGGCTATCTTGACCGTTGACCTGGACCGGTACGATCTCTAACAAACCATTTAAATTACTGAGCAATAACGGGGTGGGTTCAGCGCCGTCCGCTGGTAGGGGCACTAAGGTGATGGCACTATCCATCACCTCAATCTCATCCATCCGTACTTTGATCAGCGGCTCTTTCGGTGGGGGTTCAAATGTGGGTATATCAGTGCCAATCCAGCCCTCATCCGGATGCTGTTCTAAATACCCCGCTGCCCCAGTCAGCCGTAAGTCAATGTCCAGTTTCCGTTCAAACAGTACCTGTAGTGGATTGAAGCCCACTTCCACCGACTCCGTCGTGACATAGGTGGGGTCCATTGCCGTGGCATTTAATGTGGACGGTCCCACCCGTAAGCCATTCCAGGACAACCCTTCCAGGTCCCCCAGTTCTAACTCCCGTTCTAAAAGAATGGATAGCCGCCGTTCCAGTAAGGGGGTGAGTCCCCGATTAATAAACAACCAGGATCCGACAGCGACTGCAGTGCCCACAAGGAGGGCACCGGTCCCGCATGTAATGGCAGCTATTTTCCAAAATCGCCGCCCTTCAGGGGGTCTATCTGCATTAGGCGAAGTCATGGGGCATGGAACTACGTGCGCGACTACTCTAACAAACTTCCATCAAGGATTTTTGTATGATTCAGCTCCAACACCGATGGCCAAGCCGTCATTTTTAGAATCACAGCCCCCCAACAAACAAGCATCTAAAACCTGAATCATGGGAACCGGCCCCCGGCTTCATAGCCATGGGTTTCCTAATTATTGGCTTCAGTGCCATTTTGTCCAGAGTTGCCTAGGGCAGCTGAGCGGGATACCCACCTGCTAAATCAATCACCTAACCTAGGCGGTAACCGAACCCACGGACGGTTTTCAAATATTGAGGCTTACTGGGATTTTCCTCTAGCTTTTCCCGTAGCCAGCGAATGTGTACATCCACTGTTTTGTTGTCCCCCATAAAGTCATAACCCCAGACGCGATCAATAATTTGATCGCGGGACCATACCCGCCGGGGGCGGCCCATAAATAGCTCTAGAATTTTGAATTCTTTGGGCGATAGGTTTAATTCCACATCATTTAGATAGGCCCGGCACTCGTTGGGGTGTAGGGAAATGCCCTCAAACTTTAGGGCAGAGGTATCTACCGCAGTTGTTTTGGACTGGTAGCGACGCAGCAGCGCCCGGCAACGGGCAATCAGCTCACGCATGCCAAAGGGCTTAGACAAATAATCATCGGCCCCCACTTCTAAGCCCACCACCCGATCCATTTCAGTTCCCTTCGCACTGAGGATCAAAATGGGTACGTCTAGGCCCCGGTGCCGCACCAGACGACAGAGATCTAGACCATTCATCCCGGGCAGCATCAGATCCAAAATCACCAAGCTAATATCTTGGAGCGCTTCTTTGGTGCCATCGGCTGACCCGATTAGTTTTTCCAATGCGGTTGGCCCGTCAGCGGCCACGACAATGTCAAAGCCTTCTTCGGCTAAGGCTAGAGCCACCGTTTCTCTAATCAGTTCTTCGTCTTCAACGATTAAGACTCGACCTAAACCGACCCGTAACGAGGATTGGGCGTGAGCCAGCCCACTAGAAACAATGGCCATATTAATTAATTGTTGCCTTCATTACCTCTAACTTGGATTCTATCAGGGATGTTGCCATCCCCAACCTTGCTTAAACGGATCATTTCCAGTAATTTTGCCGACATGATTCCGCCCATTCAGACACTTTTGAAGATTGCAAACTAGAATTTCAGTGCTTTCACGGTCGCAACCTGGGGGGTATGGTATTTACCAATTCTTTATCTTCTTGAAATTTTTGCAGGTAGTACTGTCTACTATTACGACTATTCGACCTGCTATTCCGACCACTGGTGGGTGGCCCGACCATACAGTTCGGTGAGGGTGGTGAACTGCTGCTGTACGGTGGGTGTAAGCAGGGAGGAGTCAAACCGCCACGCCCAGTTGCCCTCCGCTACACCTGGGGTATTCATGCGGGCTTCGGTGCCGAGACCGAGCAGATCCTGTAGAGGGATAATGGCAAAATTTGCCACCGAGGATAGGGCTAGACGAATCATGGCCCAATGGACTGACTCTGGTCCCAGGGCACCGACAAAGTTGGCTAGGCGCTGTTTTTCGTAATCATTGGCCTGGTTATACCAGCCAACGGTGGTGTCGTTGTCGTGGGTGCCGGTGTAGATCACGAAGTTGCGATCGCAGTTAAACGGCAAATAGGGATTGCGATGGTCTGAGCCAAAGGCAAACTGCAAAATTTTCATCCCTGGGAAGCCAAACTGATCTCGCAGGGCCTCCACCTCAGGGGTGATCACCCCCAAGTCCTCAGCCAAAAAGGGCAACTTGCCCAAAACGGCCTCCACCCGCTCAAACAGCTGCACCCCCGGAGCCTCCACCCAGGTGCCATTCAGCGCAGTCTCTTCCCCCGCCTCTACCGCCCAGAAGGATTCAAACCCCCGGAAGTGATCGATGCGAATTTGATCCACATAGGCCAAGGACGTTTTAATCCGCTTGATCCACCAGTCAAATTGAGTCTCTTCCAGCACCTGCCAGTTATAGGTGGGGTTGCCCCAAAGCTGGCCTGTTTCACTAAAGTAGTCCGGGGGCACCCCCGCCATTAGGGACGGCTGCAGGGTTTCCCCATCGATCATAAAATTCTCAGGGAAGGCCCACACATCGGCACTATCGTGGGCGACGTAGATGGGCATGTCGCCAATAATCTGAATGTGGCGCTCATTGGCATAGGCCTTGAGGGCAAACCACTGACGACAGAACTCAAACTGTAAAAATTTCTGCAAAAAGATTGTATCGGCCAGTTTACTGCGCCAGGTTTCCAGGGCCTCGGGCTGCCGCGTGGCAATGGCCGGGTCCCAATCACTCCAGCTGGCCCCATCGTTGGCATCCTTCAGGGCGATAAACAGGCTATAGTCCTCTAGCCAAAAGGCCTCAGCCTGACAAAATGCTTGGAATTCCGGGGAGTCCTCAGCCTTAAAGTTTTGGGCGGCCAGTTTTAACAGCCCTAATTTATAGGGAATCACCTGGTCATAGTCCACCCACTCGGAGGAAAATATCGGCACCTCCGCCAAGTCTGTCTGGGACAATAGTCCCTGCTCCACCAGTTCATCCAAGCTAATCAGCAGCGGATTGCCCGCCATGGCGGAATAGCACATATAGGGAGAGTTGCCATGGCCCGTTGGCCCCAAGGGCAAAATCTGCCACAGCTGCTGTTTAGAGTCCGCTAAAAAATCCACAAACCTATAGGACTCCTGCCCCAGATCCCCAATGCCATAGCGACCGGGCAGCGATGTGGGATGCAGCAGAATACCGCTAGATCGGGTCAAGGACATGGTAAGGAGAAGTGGTAGAGGGAATGAAGGGAAATAAAAAGGGTGGCTAACCTGACCTGGAGGGATACGGCAGCTTTTACAAGAGCTTTTACCCGGTCTAGGCTTTAATCTGAGCCAACTGACTTTAGCATGGTTATTCAATGCTATGACGTCCCGTTAACCCACCCTATGGCCTACCGAAATCCTGCCCCTACCGTCGATATCATTATTGAGATGATTGACCGCCCCAGTCGGCCGATTATCTTAATTGAGCGCTTAAATATTCCCCTAGGCTGGGCTCTGCCCGGCGGCTTTGTGGACTATGGAGAAGCGGTGGAGACGGCAGCAGTGCGCGAGGCCCAGGAAGAAATTGGTCTAGGGATTCAGCTATTGGAACAATTCCATGTGTACTCGGACCCGAGTCGAGATCTGCGTAAGCATACGATTAGTGTTGTGTTCTTGGCCACAGCGACTGGCCAACCCATCGCTGGGGATGACGCGAAGAACTTTAAGCTATTTGACCTGTGGGAACTGCCGAAAAATCTTTGCTTTGATCACGATCAGATTTTGCAGGATTATTGGCGTTATCGGCACTATGGTAAGCGCCCTTAACCTTTAAGGTTACTCAACCAAGAGATCTGTTACCAGCTAAGGTGCATTTTTACTAAAAAAATGTCCTTAAGTTTATCACTCTAGATTTAAGCCTAATTTAAGACGATCTTTAAGTTATCCGTGACTTTAGATGAAATTCCTTGGAGTAGATAGTATCTTATCCCTTAGGAAATGAACGGGTTGGAGCTTTGGCTCTGGCCCGTTCAGCATGCTGCTGTGTCACTTAGTTAGATTAGTTAGACAATGCATCCCCGAACCGACACGTTAGCCATGTTTTCCACCTTTGCTACGTTTGCGGACGATCGGTTTAAGGCATGGCAATCTGATCCGAAGCTGGCAAGGAGTATGCAAAATCAGCTGAAGCAAAGTAGTCAGCTGATTTATTCAGAAAAGTTTTGGGCGCTGTATTGGTATCGACAACGGCATGCTCATCCCTATGCCGTCCATCATCTCTGGGCCTATTTGCAAGAACCCTGCTACTGGGCCAGCCATGGTGTCACCCAGAGTTTTAACGTGGTGCAATGTTCGCTCTCGGATGGATTTCATAGTGCGATCGCAAACATAGATCGGATTCTCAATGGCTACAACCCTGACCACGGCAGCACCCTTAGGGCCTATGCCCACAAAGCCTTTGGCAACTGCATTCGAGATTATTTGCGGCAGCAGAATGAAATCAACATCAGTAGCGACTGGGGGATCTTGCGTCGCATCAGCCAAACCCAGCTGACCCAAGCCATCCAGGCCGCCGGATTTGTTCAAATCGAGTCCTATATCCTGCTGTGGCAATGCTTTAAAAATGTCTGTGTCCCTGATCCCAACCGTTCTGCACGGGGCTTACCACCCCCAAGTACAGAACAGTTGGAGGCCATTGCAAAACGATATCACCATAGCCATAGCCTCTCCCCAGCCGGGGTCTCCACACCTCAGGATAACCGGACGATGGATTCCCACAACATGGGTCCCCAGGTTGTAGATACCCAACAGCTGTCCATGGAGCTGAGTAACCTAGCGGCCCTGGCCAGGGCCTACCTAACCCCGAGCGTCACCTCCCTCAATCAACCCCAATATGATGACCAGCCTGGGGAAGAACAACTAGATGCCTTAACCTCAACTAGCAACCCCATGTCGGAGCTAGTTGCCTCCGAGGAGTATGACCAACAGCAGGAACGGCTGCAACAAATTAACCAGGTTTTGCAAGCTGCGATCGCAGACCTAGATCGCCCCAGCCACACCCTCTTATCCCTTTACTATCAAGATTCCCTGACCCAAACCCAGATTGCCCAGCAGCAAAATACTCAACAGTATCAAGTATCCCGCCAACTCCGTCGCATTCGTCAGCAGCTATTACTGAAGGTAGTCACCTGGGGACAAGAGACCCTGCATATCTCCCCAGAGTCCTCCATATTAGCTAGTGTTAGCGAGGTGATCCATGAGTGGTTGCAACACCACTACTCGCCACAACCACCAGAGGTATCGGAATGAGCGTCCTTTTTGACAACCCTGTTCAACCAGTTCTAGAAATGCCAGCCGATACAGCCCGGTGGCAGAGCGGCGCAACCATGGCAGATGCAGCCGCTCGCTGGCGAATCTATCTACATCAGTTAGGGCTAACAACCCTCATGGCCTGGTGCCAAGCAGAATTTTCAGACCCCGTTTTACCCTGGCCCCATGCCGCCCCATTTGATATTTGGCATGTTGTCGATGGTTTGGCACTGCAGTTGGGCAACACCCGCATTGTTGTCATGTTATCGGAAGCCATCCAGGCCACAGAGCTGCAGGTACCCCAAGAATGGGTTGACCTGCCAGGTTGGTCCGCCGACTATTACCTGGCGGCTCACATTAATGTGGATGACGGTCAACTGGTGTTATGGGGCTATGCCACCTATGTCCAGCTCAAGCACCACGGTACCTATAACGTAGCTGAACAGACCTACTGCCTGAAAGACACGGACCTGATTCAAGACTTTTCTGTCTTTTGGGTCGCACAACAACTGGCTCAATCCACCCATCTCCCCGCCGATGCGCTGCCCGATTTACCCAATGACGAGGCCAAAAGCCTGATCCAAAGCCTGGCCCACGTACCTGAACCCAGATTAGCGTTGCCCCTGAGCCAGTGGGGAGCCCTGCTGCAAAATGACCACTGGCGGCAGCAACTATACCAGCAGCGCCATAACCTTTTCTCCGTCAGCGTAGAAAATTGGCTGAATGGCATCTTTGCCCAAGGATGGCAACCCATCGAAGCATTGCACCCCCAACCCCTAGCCTCATGCAGTTTTCGATCGGTCACAGACGGTTCAGCTGTCCTCACCTGTGGTAAAAAAATCTTGCTCAACAACACCTTGGATGAACTGTTGTTAATGTTTAGCGTCGATATTGAAACCAATAAACGGCGAAACATTCGCATTCAGCTGCATTCTGCGGGTGAATCTCTATTACCCAACAACCTGATTCTGGCCTTAAAACTATCGGAAACAGGAGAACTTCTCAAAACTGTTAAAGCAGGGATAAAAGATGACTTTATTCAAATTCCTTCCTTCCGTTGTTTAGCGGGTCAGCGCCTCAGGGTCCATATCCAACTAGCGGACAGTGTTTGTCAAGAAGAGTTCATCAGCTAAAAAGTATGATGGATTAAAATCAAGCCAATACCATTTCGACATACTGTCTCTTTTCACAGCCCATCCTCAGACTCATCCCCTAAGCTATGCAGTTGGATGGAATCAACTGAGGAGGATATAACCGGCCATGACAACGCCCATCCGTGGACGATGGAGTCTGCTGTGCCTATTGCTCCTGATCAGCTGTCAGGAGGTGACGTCTGGCTCCACGCCTAGGACTCAGCCTGGGATTACACAGGCAGCCTGTGAAGCTCAGGCAGGCTTTGCTTTTGTGGATGGGGGGGAGTTTATTGCCGGGAGCGATCGCACCGAACGGGATTACGCCTATCGCATCAGTGCCGAAGGCTTTGCCGATGATCCAGCCAATGTAGCCGCCGCCGAAGCGAGTTATCGCAGACGGAATTGGTTTGAGCGGGAGCCGGGCCGCCGCACTGAAACCCTACCCTCGTTCTGTATGGGTGAAAATCTGATTACCAACGCAGACTACCAGGCATTTGTGCAGGCAACGGGGCATCGGTCACCGGGAATTTCAGCGGCTGAGTACCAAGAGCAGGGCTTTTTAGTCCATGGCTACGATGAGGTAGCCCCCTATGTATGGCAGGGCGATCAATACCCCACCGGGCAAGGACAACATCCAGTGGTGCTGGTGTCTTATGGGGATGCCTTGGCCTACGCTGAGTGGCGCTCTGGGCGGGACGGTGCTAGCTACCGCCTGCCAACGGCGTTGGAATGGGAGAAGGCAGCACGGGGCACCGACGGGCAGTATTTTCCTTGGGGCAGTGAGTGGCGAAATGATGGGACGAACTGGGCGAAAAATGGTCCCTATGGCACCAGTGAGGTGGGGGCTTACCCGCTGAGTCAAAGCCTTTATGGGGTAGAAGATATGGCAGGAAATGTGTTTGAGTACACTAGCACCCTCACCAGGGGTGGGGCTAAGGTCTTGCTCAAGGGCTGCAGCTGGGATGATTTTCCTGGTTTTTGCCGGGCTGCCTATCAGCATGATCGCCCTGTGGATAGTCGACATATCCTATTTGGATTTCGCCTATTGATGGAAAACGATTAGTATGCGTCCGGTCATACTCAAACTATCGCTGTAATCAGGAGTATGTCATAAACGAAGGTTTCATGTTCCATTACTTTGGGCACCCTGAGCATAAACCTTGTTCAGGCTTAAAACGGTTATTTTGCCATGGGTTTGCCATCGGAAAGTAGAAAGAATATGGGCGTAACCGGTGTTCCTCGGCCATCAGTAAAGGGGCTGAAGTATTGTCAGTTGGAGGTTGTAGAGCATCAAGCAGGAAATAGGACTAGAGTTGGAATATGAACGCCAATCTAGTCCCAACAAT
>NZ_JAYGIG010000017.1:0-61301 GCF_034932105.1 Leptothoe sp. PORK10 BA2
GGCTGATGCCGATATTTTCCATAGAGATGCACCCGACCCACACGCTAGGTTTCAACTATTTCTTAAAACCCATTTACTGGGCACGCGCGTCTGTATCAAATATTACATTTTGAATTTATAATTGCTGTATATCATTGGTGGCACTATCCAGGGCTTGAGTTGGAAGTATTTTCTAAGTTTGTGCAACCTGTTCAAACTTGAATATACGTACTTTGGCACTCAGCTTACGGAGAGAGAGCAAGTCTTGAAACAGCTAAGCCCAGATCAGCCCTACACTTTAGAATTCGAAGACCGTCTGGTATTGCAACTGCGCGAAAAAATTGGTTTCCCCAAAAAGTCGGACTGGCTGGACAGTCGTCTCCAAGCCTATCTACGCGAGCGAGATAGCCCCTCTATCGCAACCGCAGATTCATTTATGGCCTCCCACATCATGTACCGCAACCTCTCCCTAGGTTGTCTGCTCCTGTGCCTGGTGAGCATGGTAAATGCGGTTCGTTTAAGTTCCTTAGAATCCTCATTGATCGGTCTCTTTGTTGGCTACATTGCCTATCTAATGTTTCTGCGGTCTGTGAGTTTCAAAAAGTGGCAAAACCGCACATTAGTCCTAGGCTTCTACTTTGCAGCCACTAAAGACCTAGACTCCGAAAAGAATCACTAGAGTCTGGTAACGTTAATGGGCAGAGTCCATCCCATCAGGCCAAAGACTCTCCATAACAACGTTTGCAGGCATTACTCAAAGAAATGTTCGGCTTGGCGCTTCACACTTCCACCCCTGAGCTGGGTTTAGCCATCAGTGATTTCGATACGATCCATCGCCATCAAACTTGGGATCTCGGTCGCGATTTATCCAGCCAGCTCCATGCCCTACTCCAAGGTTTTCTAGCCCCTCAACAGTGGCAGAATCTAGGATTTATCGTTGTCTGCATCGGCCCTGGTGGCTTTACCGGCACTCGTCTTGGCGTAGCCACCGCCCGCACCCTGGCCCAGCAGTTAGATATTCCCCTTTTTGGTATTTCCGCATTAGCCGCTGCCGCCCACTACAAAATTGTGGGCAATAGGGTGACGACCGACAGCCCCAAGTCTGAAGACAAAAACTATCCCCCTGGGCAGACGATGGATGTGGCTATTACTATGCCAGCTAAACGAGGAGCTGTGTATGGAGCAATTTACCAATGGACCGGAGACACCTTACTCACCCAGGTAAAAGACACCGTTTTACCCGCAGCAGCCTGGGAGTTACAGCAAACCCAATGGACTCAACCACTGACCCAGATATACCTAGAACCCGGCATGGGTCTGGCAGACACCACCCTATCCCTATTGGCCCTTGGGCACGGTCAGTGGCAAACGGCTCAAAACCCTGATTGGCGAGAGGTCACTCCGTTTTATGGCCAACACCCCGTCACGTCCTGACAGATCGCACTCAAGGAGCAGTCTTGGGAGAGGGCTTGTCTAGAGCGATCAATCTTGATTGGCCTGTCCATCTCGACGGCCCAACTCATACACACCGCTACCCATGCAGGCAATGATGCCAAAGCTCAGGGTCCAGCTATGGCCTAAGCCAATATCCAGCAGATAGTTGCACAGACCACCGGCCAATATAAACGGCACAATGCTCACCACCGAACCATAGAGTTCCGCCGGACCGGCGGTATTTTTCCGATTGGCAGCGTCTAGCCAACCTATGGCCTGTCGCTCTAACACCCCCACCAACCGCACCGCCAACGGTGAAAACATCAGATAAAGCGCTAGGGCCCAGAGAAATATGCCAGAAATCCAAGCTGGGTCAAAAGTCATTGGATAAAAATTACTCACCAGAGACGCCACAGCCATCGAGGCATCAGAAATTTAGATATCCACCTTTGATCCACATACCAAAGGG
Source organism: Leptothoe sp. PORK10 BA2 (assembly GCF_034932105.1). Taxonomy (NCBI): domain Bacteria; kingdom Bacillati; phylum Cyanobacteriota; class Cyanophyceae; order Nodosilineales; family Cymatolegaceae; genus Leptothoe; species Leptothoe sp. PORK10 BA2. The sequence continues at coordinate 1,883 of NZ_JAYGIG010000017.1, forward strand.
CTGTTGTCCTACAGATAAAGCTACAGAAGCCAACGTGGATGCAGTTTAGGTTTCGTTAAATTTCTCAAACTTCGTTCATGGTCTATACCTTAGGCTAAGGGATTTGATGCGTTCTGTCTCGTCCATCAGCGTTGTATTGACCCCATCGAAGAGATTTTGAGTCTATGGACTTTGCCTCTGTAGAAAATAGGGGGCAAAACTTCGTTTTCTAGCGCTTCACTATAACCGTGGTGCCCACTTCAACATAGGTATACAGATCCTCAATGTCTTCATTGAGCATGCGTACACAACCATGGGAAACGGCTTCACCAATCAGCCGTTCTTCGTTGGTGCCATGGAAACCAATTTCGCCATCACTACTGGACAAAAAACCAATCCAACGTGAACCCAACGGGTTATTTTTGCCAGCGGGGATGATCTCTCCGGTGATGGGGTGTTGCCAGGTGGGATACTCTTGGGCTTGAATCACCGTAAAGGTACCTTCGGGGGTCTCCCACTCAGCCTGGCCAACGGCCACAAGGTACTGTTTGATCACTTCACCCTGGCGATAGACATCTATTTTCCGCTCACTCAGCTGCAGCACAATATGGGTGTCTGAGGGGAGGGCTGGCAGTCGATTAGCCGCCAGCGGTCGACGACCGCTCATGATTGAGACCCATGGCACACGGGTGCTGACGTTACTGACAGCCTGGGTTGGTCTAGCATCAGCCACCTTCCAGCCAAAAGGATCACGCCACTCGATCAGGGCTAAGCCGAGGGCTGAACCAATGCACAGTAGGGCAAAGCTACGTGCTAAGGGATGAAGACCTTGCATGCCAGAAAAGTCTAGAAACAATGTAAAAGGTAAGGCCTACCATTCTAATGGCTACTATAGCAGGCGACTGCAGGCTTTCAGCCGATTGCAGCGCCCATAGCCTTGGCTATAAGACCGGTTGTCCCTGCCTTAAGTTGTTAGAATCATGGTTGCTGTTAAATCAGCTGACAGAGCAACTCCGTTCGTGCAGGCAAATTCGTAAGGGCAAGGTAGTGTGACCGTTAAACCAGACTGGCTGAGAGTCAAAGCACCCCAGTGGGAAAGAGTTGGCAATGTCAAGGGCATTTTGCAAGACCTGGCCCTCAACACAGTGTGTGAAGAAGCCTCTTGCCCCAATATTGGTGAGTGTTTTAATGCTGGAACGGCCACATTTTTAATCATGGGACCCGCCTGTACTCGGGCCTGTCCTTACTGTGACATCGACTTTGAGAAAAAGCCCCAGGCATTGGACCCCACCGAACCTATTCGCCTAGGGGAAGCGGTACGGCGCCTGGGGTTAAACCATGTGGTAATTACCTCAGTAAACCGGGATGACCTGCCCGATGGTGGCGCGAGCCAGTTTGTGCGCTGCATTGAGGAAACCCGCAAGCTTTCGCCGGATACCACCATTGAGGTGTTGATTCCTGACCTGTGCGGCAACTGGACTGCCTTGGAAATCATCCTAGGGGCGGCCCCTGAGGTGATGAATCACAATACGGAGACCGTCCCTCGACTCTACAAGCGGGTGCGGCCCCAGGGGGACTACCAACGCAGCCTTGAACTACTGCAGCGCACCCGTGAGTTAGCCCCCTGGGCCTATACCAAGTCAGGCATCATGGTGGGCCTGGGGGAAACTGACGAGGAAGTTCGCCAGGTGATGGCGGATCTACGCGCCGTGGGCTGTGACATTCTCACCATTGGTCAGTATTTACAACCCAGCCAAAAGCACTTGAGTGTGCAAGACTTCGTCACCCCTGAACAGTTTGACCAATGGCGAGATGTCGGGAAAGCCATGGGATTCTTACAGGTGGTATCGTCCCCCCTCACCCGCAGTTCTTACCATGCGGAAGAAGTCCGACGGCTGATGACTGAACATCCGCGTCCTCGCCCCCAAACCGTTTAGATCACCCATGCCGATCTAGAAGGAAAATAGCGATCGCGCTTTTTTCAAAGTTTGCCTAACTGACTGGGCAGAGGCTTCCAGGGCCGCTTGTTCTTCCTCAGTCAGGGACAGTTCCACCACTGAGGCTGCACCACTGCTATCAAGGTGACAGGGCACCCCCAAGTAGATGTCTTTGATGCCATAGGAGCCATCTAGATAGGCGGATACTGGCAGAATTGCCGATTGGTTTTGGAGAATTGCGGCCACCATGGTGGCCGTAGCCGCTGCCGGGGCATAGAATGCGCCTCCAGTTTTGAGGTGATTCACAATTTCCGCACCGCCTTGACGAGTACGCTCCACCAGCTGTCGAATTTTTTCGGCGGGCAGCAGTTCTGTCAGAGGAATACTACTGACGGTGGTGTGGCTAATCAGGGGCACCATCAAATCACCATGGCCCCCAAGTACCATGGTCGATACATCCTGGGAAGGTACACCCAGTTCGTGGGCAATAAACGTGCGAAACCTTGCAGAATCTAACACCCCTGCCTGGCCCATCACTCTATTAGGAGGCAGACCACTGGCCTGCCAAGCCACATAGGCCATCACATCCAAGGGGTTGGTCACCAGAATGAAATGGGCATCGGGCGAATGGGGCAAGGCATTTGCCACCACCTCTAAAATAATGTTGCCATTGACTTTCAGCAGATCGTCCCTGGACATGCCTGGCTTGCGGGGCAATCCTGCCGTAATCACAATCACCTGGGAACCGGCGGTATCTGAATAGTCGTTTGTACCGGTGATGTGATGGGTGCAGCCCTCTAGGGGGCAGGCCTCAGCCATATCCAGGGCTAGCCCCTGGGGACGGCCTGGAACAATATCCAACAGCACCACATGACCCAGGTTTTGGGAAAGTAAACTGCGGGCAAGGCTCGCACCGACATTCCCCGCCCCAATAACGGTAACTTTGGGAATGGTGATGGCAGTTGGGTTAATAACTGCAGTTTGAAGGGATGAACTAGCTACTACCATAGGACTCCTACTAGACCGATTGAGGGCACCTTCAAAGTCGCGCCCAGAGACGGTTCACTAAGTGGGTTGATATGTCCATTTTGGCGAGAGCTCCCTCAGGCTGGGGGAATCCCATGGGATTCTTATTAATACGTAGCTGGAAGATCTGGTTTTGTTTCTGGCTTTATGGCTGACTTTATTTAAATTCTTCGAGTTGCGCTATTTGCAACCAAATATTAGGGGTGGGGACTTGGCCAAATTTTACTAGGGCATAGTCATCACGGATATCGAGGATTTCTCCTTGGGTCTTAAAGATATAGGGGGGAAACCGAGTATCACTGGCAGTGGCTTCCACGCTGCTTTCTAGTTTTTCCCGCACAACTCGTACAAACGTACCTTTTTTAATGGCCATTACATTACAAAATAACTGGTCACCCTATTATCGCGCCTAAATCACCCATGGCATGAGCGCCTGGCCTGGTTTATTTCTGACAACTGGGGCAATAGTGGGCTGAACGTCCGGCCAGTTTAATCCGCTGAATGGGAGTGCTGCAGACACGACAAGGTTCATTCTCCCGGTCATAGACCCAGGCTACGCCACCGTAATTACCATTGGTGCCATGGATATCGCGAAAGTCGCTGAAGGTGGTACCCCCGGCTTCGATGCTGTCGGTAAGGACTTTGCGAATGGCGGTGTGGAGACGTTTAAGCCGAGGACGGGAAATGCGATCGCACTTCACCCTTGGCCGAATCCCACTCAAAAATAACGCCTCATCGGCATAGATATTGCCAATACCCGCCACCATAGCCTGATCAAGCAGGGCATTTTTTACCGGCCGCTGGCGTTTAAACCAGAGCTGCATATAGTCCAGGGAAAAATCATCGGCAAAGGGCTCTGGCCCTAAACGCTGCAGCCCCGTCATAATCTGCTCGGGCGGCACCCCTGGCGGCACCCACCACAAACGGCCAAAAGTACGCTGATCAACATAGCGCAGCTCTCGATCATGATCAAAAAAGATTCGAACGCGACAGTGGGAGGATACAGGCATTGATTGGGGCACCCACAATAGTTGTCCCGTCATGCGCAGATGACATCCCAACCAACCAACCGGTTGATTCTGTCGCCCTAATGCCGCCAATAAATATTTTCCCCGCCGCTGCCATGCCAGGATCTCAGCGCCGATAATGGCAGGCAAAAATTCCTCAACAAAAATGGGGTGGGCAATGCTGCGGTCTAACAGCACATCCCCACCCCTAATAGGATGATGCAGAGTAACTCGACTGAGCCCTCGTCGGACAGTTTCTACCTCAGGAAGTTCTGGCAAGGTACATTAGACAAACAACTCTGCTAATTCTACCAAGCCACCTTAGGCTAAAAGCTCTACTTGACTTCCTTTAATTCGGCTTCAGCAAAGTTGTTGGTGTTAACGCCAGCGTAGTTAACCTTGTCAAACCTAACAACAACTGAATACTTAATACCGCTTTGGTCAACGGAAGCAACGGTACCAGTATCTTGAAACCAATAGGATTCCTTCCGCAGGATACGTACTTTAGATCCACGCTTAACCATGAATAGGCCTCTCTTGTTCAAAGACGGGAATTTATGCGAGCAGCAAGCTACCTTTCCCCAGGGTACTACTCCTCAGAACCGAACTCACATTGTCAGCATTTAAGAATTGTTGCATATCGAAGATTTTAGACATATTTCTTTAGAAATCTTTCCCATAAAAATAGGAGCCGCTAGTTTGAATCACTAGCAGCTCCTATGGAATGAAATGAACTATTCCTAAAGGAAAATAAGACCAATTAAATGCCAGGTGTTGGCAGCTCTGGCAGCCCGCTGATGGTAGACAAGGCATCCGAAGGAGTTGATGCGGGTACATCCTCAACCGCATCTGCAGCAGGGGTAACAAAACGCTCTACTTCAATCCCATTCTCAACCAAAATCACTCGCGGTTCCAGGGCACTGGTATCAATGCGTTTGACAATTACGCTTCCCCCAGCAATCCGCTCCCCTTGTCTGACATACCGTTCTACCTCATCCGGTGCCTGGACAATGGCATAGGGGGATCCACCAATATTTATCACCCCTGAAACTCGCACAGCTCTGGCAATGGTCGGTTGGGGGATTTCAGGTAACGCGGCTATCTCTGGAAAACGCGAATCCACCTGGCGTTGCCCTGCCACCGTTGGGCGCGTCAGTTGGGCCGAGGAGGCTCCTCTACCAGCAGCAGCTGTTGTTGAACCAGCAGCTGCTGCACGAGCAGCAGTTGAACCTGGAGAGAAGTTAGAGCTAGCAGCCACCCCTCGATTATTAGCGCCGCCAGTAGCCTCAGAACCGGGCACTTCAATGGGCTGAGGCGGAATCAGCGGAATGGTCAACCCTGCAAACGGATCAGAACGAGTGCGCTCTACACCGATGGTGCGTTCATTAGGGTCAGTAGACTGAATCAAATCACGGGCAACCACGGTCGGGGAGTTGGCTGAAACTTCAACTAAATTGCCAGACTCTTCACCCTCTGGAAGACCAGGGAGCTTAGGATCGGGTATTTTGACCACCGGTGTATTTCCCTGATCCGTTGGGGCAGTTGGATCTTCAGTAACATCGCTGTTGCGATTAAAGAACCCACAACCGCTCAGGGAAATTGCCCCAGTCGTGATTAGCAATACCAAGAGCAGACGTTGCATCTTTCATCCTCCAAGGACTTTTGTTCGCAAAGTATAAATCAAGTTATGTCAAATGCATAGGGATTCAAACAAAATCCTTTCCGTCTTCCTCACTGGGGGCCATTAAATCCTTCAACCGTTTCAGGCCACTCTTAACTCGACGAGACACGGTTACGGCACTAATACCGAGGCGTTCAGCTGTTTCTTTTTGAGTCAGATCGTGTAAAAAGACAAATTCTAAAATTTCTTGAGTTCTACGTTCTAGCTGGGCTAGTCCCTGCTGGAGTCGAATGCGATCTTCCTGGGCCAGCTGGAAACTCCGATACTTTGGATCAGGTAGCAGGTCACTCAAAGAGGCAGAGCCACTGCCTTCTTCTTGAATTGGGGCATCTAAGCTCAGAAGTGAACGATTCCGACTGGCTAGCTTCACATCCTGCCATTCTTGAACCGTAATTTCTAGATGATTGGCAATTTCCTGATCGGTGGGCTTACGATCTAAGGTTTCTTGGAGTTCGCGAATAGCTCGGGCCGATTGGTGCTGTAACGCTTGCCATCGTCTTGGAATGCGAACAATAGCGCTGCGATCGCGCAAATAGTGCTGAACTTCACCTCGAATGTAGGGAATGGCAAAGGAGCTGAATGCATAGCCCTTGGACATGTCAAAGCGCTCAATGGCTCGAATTAGGCCCAAACTACCCACCTGCATCAAGTCATCAAAGCTCTCATTGGAATGATAGAGCCAATGATGAGCTTCCCGCCGGACCAAACCAAGGTTCAGTTGGACTAGTTTATTGCGCAACTCAGGTGAACGTTTTTTTTGATAATCATTCAACAACTCCAGAGTTTCGCTTTTAAGCGCTTGGTTAAGTTTGGAAGACGACATGGGAACCCCTTTGAAGGATAGGCCCACTGCCATATCCGTTGGGATAGAGACAGTATGAGCTACGAATGGCAAAAACCGTAAACCAGGAAACGAACTGTAATTTTAAGGTAATGATTCAATAGTGAACACCATAGATCAAGATCACAGTGACTGAAATCACAGATGACCCCCATCAGGCCCAGATTACTCGGTCAAAAATTGATTGAGTAATCGCATATATGCGGAAGTCTACGTTGCATTAGGCAGGTAAAACTACCATTAGCCCCCCATTCTTTATGGAGGCTTTATCTGGAGGGGGAATTTTCAAAGCAAAAAAGGATGGATAACTCTGGAGAGCTATCCATCCTTTGAAGATCTATTTTCTAGGAAAACCCATTAGATAGAGATACACAAATCAGCACGAGCTGCTAGGAAAAGCTATGCATCCAATGTTTCTACGCGACCGTAGAACAAGCCTTGGACTTTAACCTCAGAGGGCGCAGCAGTCCCCATGTCTGTGTCAGAAGGCTGATCACATTCAAATGTGCCAGCAATTTCGCCTGTGACACTGTCAACCTTCTCAACCTGGAGAGAAATGAAGCCTGTACCTACACTAAAGGACTTCATACTCTCTTTGATTAGCTCTTCACTATCGCCACCAGCCGGTAAAGCTACGGCAGTGTCATAACCTGTGGTCAAACCTCGACCCTTGGGATCTAAGAAGTTGGATGTGCGATAAGACGGTACACGATACTCACCGACAAAGTCAGTGGATGATGTTACGGAGCTTAAGCCAGCCTGGGTCTTGGCAATTAAGCCTTTAATGGTGAATAGAAAGGGAACTTCCTCGCCACCGGGCAGTAGCACGGTAACCGCTTGGAAATCCATCCCATCTTTTTCTTTGAAGACCAAGCTACCGTCACTGGCAGCTGATAGCTCACCACGTACCTGATCTAGGCTAGAGGTGTAACGGGTTAAGGACTTACCAGCAACAAACTCAGCTTCCCGACGCTTGTTGGCAGGCTCTTCTTTGACAAAGTAGCTAGTTGGCTCCAAGCATAGACCCGCAATCTGATAAGTTTGTCCGTTTTCAATAGCAATCTCCCCGCGACGAACGCTAGAAATCTGAGGACAGCTACCGGCTAATCCTGTATTTCTAATCTGATCGTAGGTCAGGGGCGTATCACCGTTAGCACTAGGAACATCGCTACATGCTGTTAATACACCCATGCAGAGTGCTAGAAATGCAGCGATTAGGGCACGATACCTCATGGTCAACCTCAAACAAAAAGCATTTATGTAAGAAAATTTGTCAGTGGTTATAGAACCGACTTGGGACTTGTGACGTTGCCTATGCCTAAAGCTTTCTATATCAGAAAGCCTGTTTCAGTAGGCTGACCGAAGCCGCGCTCAGGATAGCCAACTAACCTTCCCGAAAGTATTTTACACGGCCGAGTCCCCGGTGCATGCTGAAAATTACCAAATCTGGTGCATTGGCTGGTGGACTAACTGGGCTCAGTCAGATGCTGTAATGGGACGAGCGAGTAGACTAATTTGGGCTACACTGTGGCTGCATCATTAGGTTTTGGTGATATCAGGGTTAATTTATCTAGATGGAATCGTACGCTTCAGACGCCAACCAAGGGCAAGCTGCTGACATTGAGAAAATTCGATTGGCTGTTCAGATAGCGGCCCAGGAGAGGGCGGACGATTGCGAAGCCCTCTTGGTCCTGTTGAGGCAGCTGGAAGCCCTCCACCGAGATATTCGGGAAAACCTCTTCCAACCGGCATTACCGGCTAATCGCCACGGGCTGTATTCCTTACTTAAGGATATTGAGGTGAATGGTGGATGGCCTTATATTCAACGGATGAAACTCACAGAATTGCTCAAAATGTCGGCTCTCCCACCAGAAGCGTCTGAAGATTAAGGCACCGCTGATATTGAGTTAGCTCAGTTCCTAGGCAAACTGTTTTTCTTTCAGGAAGTCAACTGGAGGACGGTTTGGTTGGGTTTTAACGTGGGGCAAGGACCGGGCCCTGGGCAAAGGGTGATACAATCTGCCAGCTTTTGGGTGGTTATTTCTAGGGGATGGCATACTCCCCAAAGTCGATTAAGAAGTCGATTTGAGCTGCCCTGTGTTTCGGCAACAGAGCCGAGTTTAGTTGTTAATCGTGATAGTTCACAGCCATGGTAAGTCTTCGGCGTTTGGGCAGAAGTCGTCGTTTTTTGACAGTTTGTTTGGCAGCATTGCTAGGGGTGGCCTTAGTCCATTGGCCCATGCCGGGTGTTGCTCAGGTGGGCGATGGTAATTTGAATCAATATTGCCAACTGTCCCAGGCGGAAGTGGATGCTAAGGAAGCGGTGCGTCAACAGGCGGCCAATGGGGACGTGGCGGCAATCGCCCAGTACGACAACCTGGTGAAACGTCATGGCGATCTGTTAAAAACCTGCCGTCAGCGCCAGTGGCCACGCCAGCAAGCGACTTGGATTCGGCTATATCCCTGCGATCTGCGGCCAGGGGTGCTCGATGCCCTGATGGATCGGGTGATGAATTTGGGGTACACCGAAATCTATGTTGAAGCGTTTTATAACGGTCAGTTACTCATTCCCCAGCGGGATAATCGGACCGTATGGCCCAGTGTGATACAGCAACGAGGCTATGAAGATCGGGATCTGTTGGCGGATGCGATCGCAGCAGGTCATAAGCGCGGCCTCAAAGTCTATGCCTGGATGTTTACCATGAATTTTGGCTACTCCTATGGGCAACGCAGCGATCGGCAACAGGCATTGGCACGCAATGGCCTGGGCGAAACCACCTCAGCATTTGCCAGTCGGGGTGGCAGTAATAACATCGAAGAAATCTTTATCGACCCCTATAACTACCAAGCCCAAGACGACTACCGTCGCATGCTAGACCTCGTACTGCAGCGCAAACCAGACGGCGTCCTGTTCGACTACATTCGCTACCCTAGAGGTATCGGCAGCCACTCCGTAGCGGGGCAAGTGAAAGATCTATGGATCTATGGCAGTGCCGCCCAAAATTCATTGATTCAGAGAGGTTTAAACAATAAAGGTCGAGCCCTGATTGAACAATTTCTCTCCCGAGGGTATCTGACCGACGGAGACCTGGTAAAAGTCGACCAACAGTTCCCCAATGAAGCAGAACCCCTCTGGCAAAGTCGTCAACCATCTGGCAGCACTAGTGAGGTGCCCGCATCGGTGCGTCGTCCAGTCCTGCAGTTAGAGCTATGGCGATTGAGCGTGGCCCATGCAGTTCAGGGAGTCATTGACTTTCTCAATACCGTCGCCCAGCAAGTAAAACAACAAAATATTCCCGTAGGAACCGTATTTTTCCCTACCGCGAATCAACCCGTTGGCACCCAGGGCTACGACTCCCGACTCCAGCATTGGAATCGTTTTCCCAAATCCATTAGCTGGCACCCCATGGCCTATAGCATCTGTGGCAACCCCCAATGCATTGTGCAAGATGTACAGATGGTGCTGAGGCAGAATAGTGCCAACAATGTTCGCCCAGCCTTGGCGGGGGTGTGGGGCAAATCGATCAATAATCGGCCATCCCTAGAAGCTCAAATGGCCGCCATTCAGCAGGCAGCTCCCAACATTCAATCAGTTAGTCACTTCGCCTATTCCTGGCAAGATCCAGAATTTGATCGGGTGAGGAAGTTTTGCGCCCTGCCCTAGACCAATGTGTCTTAAGAGAATGCGGTCAAAGCCAGGGTAATAATATGGCCAAAGTCATAAGGGCAAAGGTAGCAGAGACGATCTTCCCTCAGAACAACAGACGCGACAAGATCGCATGAAAGTTCTGGCTAGACTGAGATGGCTTCAGGGTCAAGTTATTATTCAGGGCGTGAAATACAAATAACAAATAGAGACCAGCGGTAAGCGCGAAAGCATGCCATAAACGATGTCTCACTGTGGTCACCTCACATCCTCAAACGTTTACGGTTATCTATGGCATCTGTCACATTGACTAGGGGAATTTGTCCCTTAGAAACATCGCGCCATAACGTCCATGTCACCGCCAATGTGGCACATCAATATGCTGACTGCATCAGCACATTGGCCACAGCGTACGAGAGTGTTTTTATCGCCGCAATTAAATGTGTTACGTAAATGAAATTGTCACATTGATTAATCCCTTGACCAAGCATTGATTTAAATCAATGCTTGGTCAAAACCGCCCCTAAATTGAGAAAACTTTGTAAACCGACAAGCGCCCCAGATCTGCAAAAGACCCGGGGCGCCTAGTTCAAAGAATAAAGACAGATGAATTAGGCTCAATCAGGCCAATAACCAACCTGACGCAGTTACCCGAGGCAATCGCCTATTCCACACCCTCAATGCGGTTTTCGACTTCCTCATAGAGTTCCTGCAAACGCTCAATATTTTCATCGCTGGTGTCCCAATAGCCCCGACCATGGACTTCCAACAATGTGGTCACCATCCGACGGAATGAGTTGGGATTAAGATCCATCAGACGCTTACACATGTCTTCATCCTCGATGAAGGTGGTATTGGCATCCTCATAAACCCAGTTGTCCACAGCATCAGCCGTCGCTGACCAACCCATGGTGTTGACCAAACGGTTGGATAATTCACGCACACCTTCGTAGCCATTAGCCAACATCCCTTCATACCATTTGGGATTGAGTAACTTAGTTCGGGAATCTAAGCGCACCGTTTCCGATAGTGTCCGTACCTGAGCATTCGCCGTGGTGGTGTCCGCCACAAAAGATGTCGGCTTCTTGCCATCATCCCTGAGACTAGAGACCACCTTCGTAGGGTCAGAATCAAAGTAGTGGGATACATCGGTCAGGGAGATTTCGGAAGAATCCAGGTTCTGGAAGGTGACATCAGCGGTCTTTAGCGACGCCTCAAACAGTTCGCGGGATTGATCCATCACCCCAGGATTGTCTGAATTAAAGGCAAATGATTTCCGCGTCAGGTACATTTCCTGTAGCTCAGCCTCCTCTTCCCAAGTGCTGTTCTCCACCGCCAAGTTGACGTTGGCCGCATAGGAACCCGACGCATTGGAAAAAATCCGAGTGGCAGCTTCCCGCAACGACAGCCCCATTTCCTCAGCCTGCTTCAGGGCATGCTTCCGGACAAAGTTCATCTCTAGGGGCTCATCTGCTTCAGCCGCCATTTTTACCGCCCGATCCAGCAGGGCCATCTGGTTAACGAATAGGTCCCGGAACACCCCAGAGCAGTTGATCACCACATCGATCCGAGGACGTCCCAATTCTTCTAAGGAAACAATCTCCAGCTTATTCACGCGACCCAGGGCATCAGGCACCGGCTTCACGCCGACGAACCATAACATCTGGGCCAGGGACTCCCCGTAGGTCTTAATGTTGTCAGTGCCCCAAAGCACCGAAGCAATCGTCTCAGGATACTGACCGTCATTATCCTGACGCTGACGCTCTAGTAGCCGATCAACCACTACCTTTGCGGACTGCACTGCCGCCGTCGTAGGAATAGACTGAGGGTCTAGGGCATGGATATTTTTACCCGTTGGCAACACATCCGGGTTACGGATAGGGTCACCACCGGGACCCGGCAGAATGTATTCACCATCCAAAGCCCTGAGTAAGGAGGCTAACTCGTTATCGGCGACGACCTGCTTCAGACAAAACTGTAGATACTCAAACAGGGGCTTGAGAGCGTCCTGAGCCACCTGCTTATAGCCCAGGCTATAAAGAGCTTCTACCCAGGGTTCTTTACGTTTACCGACGTTGAAGAACTCCAGCATCGTCTTTAATGAAACCCGACCCTCATCATCAAGCTGTTCACTGACAATGGCACCAACGGCAGCACGGGTGGCTTCATTAATTTCGAACAGCAGCTGCACATCCTCTAAAACCCCCAAGTCGCTATTGCGATAGATTTCATTGATGTCACGGCCAATGCTCTCAGAGATAATCCGCTGCAGGCTCTTGAACCCCTCTTCCTCGCGATCGAGACTGGCGATGTTCACCAATGTGGCTACAGCTTCCTCGGCGGTGGGAGGTTTACCAATAATATGAAGACCACAGGGCAGCAGACGGGATTCAATCTCCATCAGCTTGATGTAAATCTTGCCCACGATGGTGTCGCGGTCTTCCTTGCTGATTTCGCTGGCATCTTCCACATCAGGCAGAGCCACATCCCGATCTAGATTGACCTGACGCGCCTTTTCGATAATGGCGTTGACAATGGAAATTGCCCGACCGCCTTCCTTAAGTCCTTGGTAGGAACCAATCAGATCACTGAGTTCCTTCAATCCCTTGTACAAGCCCGCATTCTCAGCCGGGGGGGTCAGGTAGCTGATGGTTTGGGCGTAGCCACGACGCTTGGCGATGGTGGCTTCGGAGGGGTTGTTGGCGGCGTAGTAATAGAGGTTGGGGATGCTGCCAATCAGGTTATCGGGGTAGCACTGCCCCGACATGCCCATCTGCTTACCGGGCATAAATTCTAGGGAACCGTGGGTGCCAAAGTGCAGCACCGCATCCGCCTGCCAGATTTTCTCGAGGAAGGTGTAGTAGGCAGCAAAACCATGGTGAGGACTGGCGGAGCGGGAAAATAGCAGTCGCATGGGATCACCTTCGTAACCAAAGGTGGGCTGTACGCCAATGAATAGATTGCCATAGGCCTTACCGTATACCAGTAGGTTTTGACCATCGGTATTGAGGGTACCTGGCGGGGGGCCCCAGTTCTCCTCTAAGCGCTTGGAATAAGGCGTTAGCTGCTCATACTCCTCCACCGACATGCGATAGGCAATGTTTAATTCAGGACTGTTGTACTGGGCTTGGGCATCGTTAATCACCTCCAGCATTAAGGCTTCTGGAGATTCAGGCATGCCGTCAATGGTGTACCCACCGGCCTTCATGTCTTCCATGGCTCGGTAAATGGAACCAAAGACATTGAGATAGGCAGCGGTACCCACGTTCCCTTTGTCGGGGGGGAAGCTAAAGACAGTGATGGCTAGCTTCTTCTGGGCACGGGGCAGGCAGCGTAAATTGGCCCACTTGAGCGCTCGCTGGGAGATGGCGGCCACCCGATCCTGCAGGGTGATGGCCCGCCCGGTCAAGCCGTCACGCCCAGAGGCCACAATCGGTTCGATGGCACCATCGAGTTCTGGAATGGCCATTTGCAAGGCCACTTGAATGGGGTGCAGTCCGAGGTCGCTGTCTTCCCATTCTTCAGTGGTTTGGAACACCAATGGCAGGGCCACCATGTAGGGCCGATTCAGCCGTAGCAGTGCCTCAATGGCCTTGGGATGATCTTGGCGGGCTGGACCACCCACCAGGGCAAACCCGGTCAGGGAAACCACTGCATCGACAATGGCCTCCTGGGTAACGGGCTCATAGAAATATTGCTCTACGGGTTTGGAGAAATCTAGGCCACCGGCAAACACAGGAATCACCCGAGCCCCCAGGTATTCTAGCTCCTGCACCATGGACACATAGTGGGCTTCGTCCCCAGTAACTAGGTGGGTACGCTGCAGCACCAAACCGACACACGGCGCCTGCTCCCGTTTGTGGGAGGCGGGGAGATCTTGGCGAGAGCTATACCAGTTGAGGTACTCTTTGATGTCCTCATACATGGTGGGGGCGAGGGGGTGCCAAATACCGGTGTCGGGATAGGTGACGGGTTCTTGGTAATCCATGCTCTTGGGAGCACCTTCAATTTGCTTGTCACCGAACATGTAGCGGTCGGCCAGCATGAGCATGAAGTTTTCCAGGTTTTCAGGGGAGCCCCCCAGCCAATACTGGAAACTCAGCATGAAGTTACGGGCATCTTGGGCCTTGTCAGAAGGCAGATATTTGAGCACCTTTGGCAATGTGCGCAGGAGCTTGAGCATGGCGTCTTCAAAGCTACCGCCCTGTTTTTGGCGGCGCTTTTTCATGAATTCGCCGATGGCGCTCTTGGACTGCCCCAACTGGGCCATGGAGAAGGTGCCCATCTTATTCAGGCGCATCACCTGGGGCATGGAGGGAAAGACTACGGCCACATCCAGGTTGTCACGATGAGGAGTGACGGCCGTAACAACCTTTTCAGCCAGTTCTTCAATAAATATTAGGGAAGCGACGAAGACGTTAGCTTCAGAAACGTCTTTTTTAAACGCCTCGTAGTTGCCGTTATCGCGCAGCTCTTCAATTAGATAACCGCTGATCTCAACTGCAATGTGGGGATTGTTAGCGTTAATCGCTTTAACGGCTGCAGATAGAGAGCTTTGATACTGTGGCTCTAGTACGACATAAACCACTTTCATCAAGGACCGTTCGCCAAGGTTCTCGGGTGAGATGTGTCTCACGGTGGGCTTGACGTTGGTGAACATGCAGTTTGACTCCTTCCTCGGGTGTTCTCTCTTCTTTAAATCTAAATCAGGGGTAATGATTGCCGATGGGCATACAGAATTCAGCACGTTAACGATCGGACTCTTTTAGACGGTCCATATCGCCCCTAGTAATCGCAAAAGCCTTTGCAAAAATGCTTTACAAAAGTGAACAGACTACTGTAATAAGAAACATTCCATAACATCTAAACAGGGGTTTTAAACCTATTGTGTTTGTATCAGAAAATCCCGCCTGACTAGGGATACAGCTATGGATGCGATACAAAATTACATATTGCCTATGTTTTTTAGGTAACGAATTTGTTACATTAACTGAGAGCATTACTAACTTTATACTTCAAATAAAGTAAAAATATAAGAGTTGACAAAATTCGGTCTATGTAAGTGAGTTTTGTTGGCATCTTGTTAATCGATCAATTGATCGACTGCCTGAATGGCAGTCCAGGGATTTTGCCATAGGAACCTTTGCGGGTGAAACAATCTTCCATAAGATCTGGAGGTAGGGAAATGTTCTCTGATCTTTTTGGGATGGCTGGCTATGCGAATTTTGGTGATGGGTGGGACACGGTTTATTGGGGTGTACCTGACTCGGTTATTGCTGGCCACAGGCCATGAGGTGACGTTGCTCAACCGAGGGAATCGTCCTGGTCCTGAGGGGGTGGAGGTGGTGATGTGCGATCGCACATCCCCTGATGCCCTCAAAACCGCCCTAGGGGGCCGCACCTTTGACGCCATCTACGACAACAACGGGCGCGAACTCAGCGACACCCAGCCCCTGATCGAACTCTTTGGCCACACCGTCCAACAATTTATCTATGTCAGCTCCGCCGGGGTGTATCTAAAAAGTGAGCAAATGCCCCACATGGAGGGCGATGCCGTTGATCCCAACAGTCGCCATAAGGGCAAGCACCACACCGAAGCCTACCTTAAACAGCGGGGCATCCCCTTTACCGCCATCCGTCCGGTTTACATCTATGGCCCCCAGAACTATAACCCCCTGGAAAAGTGGTTCTTCGACCGCCTCAGCTACGACCGTCCCCTAATGATCCCCGGCAACGGCAAAGCCATCACCCAGCTGGGCCATTGCGAAGACTTGGCCCAAGCCATGGTAGCTATCCTGGATAACCCCAAGGCCATCGGGCAGATTTATAACATTTCAGGGGAGCGCTACGTCACCTTTGACGGCCTCGCCTTGGCCTGCGCAGAAGCCATGGGTAAACCCGCCCCAGACATTCGCCACTACGATCCAAAACAATTTGACTTTGGTAAACGCAAAGCATTTCCCATGCGGGTGCAGCACTTTTTCACCGCCATTGACAAAGCCAAACAGGAGCTAGACTGGACCCCTCGCTACGGCCTAGTCCAGGGCCTCAGGGATTCCTACCGCCATGACTACAGTCGTACAGAGCAAACCGTTGACTTTGAATTAGACGAACAAATATTGGCCTCTAGCTAGCCCACCCGCCCCACAACCGAAATTCAGGTTCGGTAACCCCCCCTTCAGGGAATGGCTTTGGATTAGCACTATAGTAGTGAGCTTTCAAGCAACCCATTTAATGGTTCAGCTGAAAGCAAGGACGCTGCTGGTCCGTGGGATGTATCGAGCTGAGATGAATTTCAGCCATCAGAACGCTCCCATTAGATCCCGATCGCACACCAGCAACGCTAAACGAGTTAATCAGCCGGAGCAATTGATATGGGAAAAGTAGTAGGAATTGACTTGGGGACTACAAACTCTGTAGTCGCCGTAATGGAAGGGGGTAAGCCCACTGTAATCGCCAACGCAGAAGGCTTTCGCACCACGCCATCCGTTGTGGCCTATGCCAAGAGCGGCGACCGTCTAGTGGGTCAAATCGCTAAGCGCCAAGCCGTCATGAACCCAGTAAACACGTTTTACTCGGTTAAGCGTTTTATTGGTCGTCGCCACGATGAAGTAGGCAACGAATCTTCAGAAGTGCCCTACAAGGTGCTCAACATAAACGGCAACGTCAAAATTGAATGTACCAACGCAGATAAGCAGTTTGCCCCTGAGGAAATTTCGGCCCAGGTTCTCCGTAAGCTAGCGGACGACGCCAGCAAGTACCTCGGCGACCAAGTGACCCAAGCCGTCATTACCGTTCCGGCTTACTTCAATGACTCCCAGCGTCAGGCCACCAAGGATGCGGGCCGCATCGCGGGTCTAGAAGTTCTGCGCATCATTAATGAGCCGACCGCCGCCGCCCTGGCCTACGGTCTAGACAAAAAGAGTAACGAGACCATTCTGGTGTTTGACTTGGGGGGTGGTACCTTCGACGTCTCCATCCTAGAAGTGGGAGACGGCGTCTTCGAAGTACTATCCACCTCGGGGGATACCCACCTGGGAGGAGACGACTTTGACAAAAAGATCGTAGACTACCTGGCCGAGAATTTTATGGCCCAAGAGGGCATTGACCTACGGAAGGACAAGCAAGCGCTGCAGCGACTGACTGAGGCCGCTGAAAAAGCCAAGATTGAGCTGTCCAGCGTCACCCAGGCTGAAATCAACCTGCCGTTTATTACTGCCACCCAGGACGGTCCTAAGCACCTCGACCTCACCCTGACTCGGGCTAAGTTTGAGGAATTGGCCTCTGACCTGATCGACCGCTGTGGCGTGCCCGTGGAAAATGCTATCCGCGATGCCAAGCTCGCCAAGAGCGACATCAACGAAATCGTCCTAGTGGGTGGTTCCACCCGGATTCCTGCGGTGCACGATCTGGTCAGCAAGATTTTAGGTAAAGAGCCGAACCAAAGCGTTAACCCGGATGAAGTTGTGGCCATTGGGGCCGCGATTCAGGGGGGCGTTCTGGCTGGTGAAGTTAAGGACATTCTGCTGCTGGACGTCACCCCCCTATCCTTGGGTGTGGAAACCCTCGGTGGCGTAATGACGAAGCTGATCCCCAGAAATACTACCATTCCCACCAAAAAGTCTGAGGTGTTCTCCACCGCTGTGGATGGTCAAACTAACGTTGAAATCCATGTCCTGCAAGGTGAGCGGGAAATGGCCAACGACAACAAGGACCTGGGTGTGTTCCGGCTAGACGGCATTCCTCCTTCTCCTCGAGGCGTCCCTCAAATTGAGGTGATCTTTGACATTGATGCCAACGGTATCTTGAATGTCACTGCCAAGGACAAGGGCACGGGTAAGGAGCAGTCCATCAGCATTACCGGCGCATCCACACTGTCTAACGATGAGGTGGATCGCATGGTCCGGGATGCCGAGGCTAATTCCTCCGCGGATAAGGAACGGCGCGAGAAGATCGACATTAAGAACCAGGCCGACTCGCTAGTCTATCAGGCTGATAAGCAGATGGGCGAGCTGGGGGACAAAGTCTCTGAAGAAGACAAGTCTAAGGTTCAAGCTGAGATTGCTAGTCTGAAGGATGCGATCGCATCTGACGATGCCACCAAAATCAAAGCGGGTACCGAGTCCCTACAGCAGGCACTATTTGCCCTCAGCAGTAACATCTATGGTGGTGCTGATGCCACGGCTGCAGCTGCCGATGCGGGCGCTGCTGGCGGTGGTAACGCCCCCAGCGGCGGCGGTGATGACGATGTAATTGACGCTGAGTTCTCAGAAGAAGGAGACAAGTAACATCAGTCACCCCGGCGGCTCGTTTTTAACAAAACAGCTGCCGGGCATAGCCGACAAACTTGCTCCGGCTAGCAAGGGGGTGGATGGTTTTACCATTCACCTTTTTTTGCATGAAAGTGCCGCCCGAATAATGATTGAAGTCGCTGATACGAGCATTAAGCAAGATCTGAGCCTTAAAGCCAGCTTATATGCAGCAGCAGACATTAAAGACTATTAAGTATTGAATATCGCCACCCGCCAGGTCCCCATATGGTTCGTGATGTTTCGTGATTCTGAACCCGAAGGCCATCAGCGACAAACGATTTTACAAAATCAGCGGTTGGTTTCAGCCCTCCAATTTCCCAGTTACATCCTGACCGTAGAAGGGGATTATCTGAGACCGATCAGGGAAACGAGGCTTTGACCGGTGAAATACTCAATTGCAATCAAATTCAAAAAACCGGCCATGGCTGCTCGTCGGCAGCCGAGCAAGGGGTTAGATGGTAAAACAATTTACCTTTTTTGCTGTCCTTGCTACGTAAGCATAGATTCAGTCCCTTCTCACAATTAGCCATTTTTTTATAGCCTGTGATCTATCAATGAGCGTTTTTCTTGTAGCCTACGATACGTAAGCTCTCATGGCAGGTTCAGGAAGCACACATATAGTAATGCCGTTGTCAGGAAATCTGGAGCAGATTTCCTGACAACGGCATTACTAGTCTCAGCATTTTCCCAAGCCAATTAAGTAGACGTTTGCTTAAGTAGATAGCCCTTTTCTGATTACTCCCAAAGGTAAACAGAAACGATTCCTAAGACGTTGGTCTCAGGGAAAATTTTGTGCGATCTATTCCGGAAAAACTCTCATTAGGTGATAGAGAATGCTGCATTCAAATGTGTGGTAGTAAAGGAAAAACCATGATTTCTAACTCAATGCGCAAACTGATACTGGCAGGTGCTACTTCAGCCAGTTTACTAACAGCAACCTCGGGATATGTTGTTGCAGCAGACACAGTGTCCACCGACGGTTCCTCTTTAAACAATTCAACTATTCAGCTTGCTCAAGTAACCAGCGTTTCTGAGCTATCTGACGTTCTGCCTTCTGACTGGGCCTACACTGCCCTGCAGCGCCTGGTAGAAGAGTACGGTTGTCTTGAGGGCTACCCCGACCGTTCCTTCCGTGGCAACCGTGCCCTGACTCGTTATGAGTTTGCCGCTGGTTTGAACGCTTGTTTGGACGTGATCGTTCAGCTTATCGGTGATGGTGATGACCTCGACACTATCCGTCGCCTGCAGGAAGAGTTTGCAGCTGAGCTGGCTACCATCCGTGGTCGCGTTGACACTCTAGAAGCTGACGTAGCTGAACTAGAAGCTAACCAGTTCTCTACCAACACTAAGCTAAAGGGTGAGCTCGTTGGTCAGCTTGTCATCCCGTTCGAAGCCCCCGATGGTTCTGATGAAGTCACCTTCGAATACCGGTCTCGATTGAACTTTGATACTAGCTTTACGGGCGAAGACCGGCTACGGATAAGGCTACAGGGTGCTGATGACATGGATGCTCCCAACGATTTCCTAATCGATGGGTTAGCAGATTCTAGTAGCAGTGGCGGTGAAGATAACGTACAGATCGATGACATTACCTATGAGTTTCCTTTGGGTGATCGCATCGATGTAGAAATTGCGGCAAACAGTCGTTCTGCCGGTCAGCTCAACAGTAGTAACATTGTGCCCTACGACACTAATGCAGTGGCTGAATTTGGTGAAGACGGTTTCTTCGAATCCGCCTTTGACCAAGATGGCAGTTTCGCCATTGGTACTAATATCTCGCTCACCGACAACATTATTCTTGACCTGGCTTACTCCACCGATAATGGTCAAGATGCGACCCAAGGTATCTTCGAAGAATATGAGTACCTGGTGCAGCTCAATTATCTAAGCGATGGTTTAATTGACGCAGCTATCACCTTCCAGGACGGTGAAGACCCCGACACAACTGTCGACTTTCTGATCGGTGGTCTGCTGAATCTCGATTTCGGAGCCTTCGAGTTGGGCGGCTACTACGCCTTTATTGAAGGAAAAGATGGCGCAGGTGAGCAAGAAGAATGGCAGGTTGGGATCTCAATCTCCGACTTCCTTGCCCCTGGCAACGAGTTAGGCATCTACGGTGGAGACGCCTTTGATAACGACAATGCACCCTTTAACTTTGATTCTGACCCCATCATTATCGAAGCATTCTACGCGATTAAGTTGAATAAGTTCCTGACCATCACCCCTGCGGTCATCTACGCTGACCCCGATGGTGTCGATGGTAACGATGAAGACGGCGTAATTGGGGTTGTACGCACCACCTTCAATTTCTAAAAGGTTGTTACCTGCTCGATTTCTCACACCCCCCATTAAGCCGCTGGTATTTAGCTAGCGGCTTTGCTTATCAGCTTTTTGATTGGGACGGGACGATTATCCCATCCATTTTTTCTTATCTATGGGAGAGCCCATGACAGCAAATGCTCAGGTTCAAGGACAACCAAACCAGGCCGACATTTTTTGTAGCAATCACCCACCGGATCAACTTCCATGGTCAACGGATGAGGCTTAATCAACCTGAAGTTAATCAGGGCTGACAGCTTCATAGATAAGACCATTGCCAAATAGTCATTTTCCTCAGACTCATTCAGCACTGAAACGAGTTCGCCATTGCTCAATAGGTCATACCGACTCTCTGAACCATCCTCGTAGTTCAAATAGTCTGCAAACGTCAGGGGCTTAAGTTTTGCCTGACCCCCAGGAAAAGGAATTGTTCACCCACGCTCTTGGTATATCGCTTGTGTATCAAGTGGGGGGATTATCTGAGACCGATCAGGGAAACAAAGCTTTGGCCGGTGAAATACTCAATTGCAATCAAAATCAAAAAACCGGCCATGGCGGCTCGTCCATTGAGCTTTTCCGCATAGGTATTAAACCCTTTTTTGGGGCGTTCAAGCTTAGGACTCATGGAAGGCTTAATATCAGTCACGGTTTTAAATGCGGCGTTATACCCACCTATTCTCACTATCAAAGGGAGCGTTAGTCAATGAGTTTTCCCCTTGAGGAATTCTAGTCTCAGGAGAATTCTCCGTTGATTAACAGCGCTAAGCTATAGCTGGGGGCGAAGTCCACCGCGATGGCCGTGGCCTAGTTCGAAACCCAATCCTTTCAGACCAACCCTTTCAAATTGGAGATGCCTGTGCAGATTGGTGTACCGAAGGAAATTAAAAATTTAGAGTTTCGGGTGGGACTCAGCCCTAGCAGTGTCCGGGCATTGACGGAACAGGGACATCAGGTCAGGGTAGAAACTGATGCTGGGGTGGGAGCCGGGTTTAGCAACGCCGACTATCAACAGGCCGGGGCCCATCTTGTCACTGCATCTGAGGCCTGGCAGCAGGCCATGGTGGTGAAGGTGAAGGAGCCTTTACCCCAGGAATATGACTATCTGCAAAAGCAACAGCTACTGTTCACCTACCTCCATTTAGCCGCCAGTCGCGAACTGACGGAAGCCTTAATCCACAGGGGTACCACGGCCATCGCCTACGAAACTGTGGAGAAAAATCAGCAGCGGCCTTTACTCACCCCTATGAGCATCATTGCGGGGCGGCTATCGGTGCAGTTTGGGGCCAGATTTTTAGAAAAGCAACAGGGGGGACGGGGTATCTTGCTGGGGGGTATTCCTGGCGTTAGCCCAGGCCAGGTGGTGGTGCTGGGGGGCGGCATTGTGGGGACGGAGGCGGCCAAAATGGCCATCGGCCTTGGGGCCCATGTGACGCTGATCGATATCAATTTGGATCGGTTAAATCAGCTGGAAGAATTGTTCGGGTCTCGGGTGACACTGTTGTACAGTAACTCCGCCAATATTGAACGGGCGGTGAGTCAGGCGGATTTATTGATTGGTGCGGTGCTGGTGCCGGGGCGGCGATCGCCGACGTTGGTGTCGCGATCGCAAGTCCAACACATGCCCCCAGGGGCCGTAATCGTCGATGTGGCGGTGGACCAGGGCGGCTGCATTGAAACCGTGCGACCCACCTCCCACAGTGAACCCATTTATGTAGAGTCGGGGGTACTGCACTACGGTGTCCCCAATATGCCAGGGGCCGTCCCCCGTACAGCGACTGAAGCGCTGAATAATAGCACCCTACCCTATGTACTGAAGCTAGCCAAAATGGGGCTAGGGGCCTTAGACACAGATGCAGCCCTGGCTGAAGGACTCAATGTGGTGAATCATCAGCTCGTACATCCGGCGGTAAAAGCCACATTCCCTGACTTAGTTTAAGATTGCAAATTTAACATCGCTTGGCGGGTTTGCATTTTTAGCCAGCCCACCTGCTCCTGTTTAGTCAGCCGTGCCACTGGCCTTAAGGAAATGGCTTTACCAATTCTGACATCGGCGGAGCGATAACGGACAATGGACTGAATGTGGGTGCAATCGTAATGCTGTTCTAGATATGGGCGTACCGCAGGCGGAATGGTGAGGGGTTCTAATTTTTCGGCCTTGGGCACAATCACAGCCGGAATAACCGGCACCTGAGCCGTATAGGCAAGGTGAGCAAAGCCCGGTTGTAGCTCGGCTAATGGGGCATCAAAGTCATTATTAAAGATGTAGTCTTCACCCTCTGGGAAAATGCCAAGGAGTTTTCCCTGGCGTAGTCGCTGGAGTGCTTTTTTTATTGATGAGGGGGTCGGGTTTCCTGCTGTCTTGACGGGGACCATGCCGGTGCATTTCAGCAACTGACTAGTGCCAGGAATAGCAATCATGTAGTCGGCAACTATCCAGGCGATGTAGCGCGGTAGGGCCAAGGTCATGAGCAAACCGTCGGTGTCGGAGCGGTGGTTGCAAACAAGAATAGCCGCCCCACGCTGGGGTAAGTGGTTGATGCCGTGGGTTGCGATCTCAACTCCCCTCAGCAAAAAAGGACGCAACAGCCATCGCAGGCTGTGGTAAGCCGCTATTTGAACATCCATAATCATTGAGAATGAGATTGAACCTGACGCTAGTGTGGCTGATTTAGGGATTAAGGCGGTCCACCCAGGGGGCAATTAATCAAAAAATTCAGCTAAAACCATTCCGGTGATCAGCCACACCGAATTGACATAGCCTCAATATAAGCTAACGCTTTAGGAGGACCACCCTCTACCAAACATCCATGACACCCGACGAACTTGACAAGCTAGAGGACGACTTACGTGCGCCTGCCCTCAATGTGCGAATCACTGCCCTCAATACGTTAGCGACTCAACCGGCCGCTGTCGCCATACCCATTCTGCAGCGTTTGTCCCAAGATAGTTCCTTTTTGCTCAGACGTTTAGCCGCCATGGGATTCGGTAACCAGGCTCCAGACAAGACCGCATTCGATAGCCTGCAAGCGTTAATCGCAACCGAAACCGATGCCAATGTGCTAGCAGAGATGGCCAATTCCATCTACGAATTTGGCGACCCGTCCATCCCCCTGCTTATCCAGATGTTTGAGGCCAATGACAACTGGCTTCTGCGGCAGACCATACTATCCATATTGCAGGAGAGCAACCATCCTGATGTTCTCCTTGAGATCGCCCTCAAAGCGTTGAATGATTCCACCCAGACTGTAAAGGAAACAGCCATTTTGTCATTGCGGCAGGTGCTCATGTCCCCTCTGCAAGCCGAAGCCTTAAATGCTCTAACGTCCCTGGCCGTTAGCCCGATCTGGCGAGATCGCTGGCGGGCTGCAACCGCCTTAACTGGGTGTGACCATCCACAAGCAGCAGCGCTCTTATCAAAGCTTCAAAAAGACGAAAATCATTATGTGGTAGCAGCAGCATTGGATGCATCGATGGGTGGTAGTCAGTAAGGCAAACAATCGGGCGGGGGAGGATGTCATTGAGCATCCAGCCTCTAGAAAACTGATCCACCTCAGATTTTGTGGTACCAATCGTCTACAGACGTATTTACCCACAGCCAAACCCATGCCCACACCCCGTGAGATTTTATCGGCGTTGTTGCCCCATCTAAAGGTGGCGGCAGGCTATGCCACCAAAATCCAGGCAAGCATCGGCGCGCAACCTGACAAGGTAGCCGCACAGAATAATTTTTTCGCCGAGGCCCTGACAGACGCGGATCTGTCCATTCAAACCTTTATGGAAGTAACACTCCTATCGTTGTTTCCAGATATTCGCTTCTATGGCGAAGAATTTGCCCAAACCTACAACACCAAATATTTTCGGTCCATTGAGCTAGGTTCCCAGGATGACTATCTAGTCACCCTCGACCCCATCGATGGCACCCGCTTCTACATGGATGGCCATCCCAACTATCAAATTATTCTCACCATTCTCAATAGCGACGACTTTGAAGCAGTGATTGCCCTCAGTCCAGCCCTCAATGAGTATTACTACAGCCTGCGAGGCGAGGGCACCTTCCGTGGCTCCCTCGCGGATGACCTGGATAGTTGCCAGCCCTTAAAAATAGAAACGCCTAAAAACCAGATCATTCTAAGTTGGACAATGGATTATCTAGCAGAGACATTACGGCAAGACTTTGATGTGATTAGTGTCCAACCGGACTATTCCCGTGAAGTAGCGATTCCCAATACCAATGGCCTGATGACAGGGGACCTGAGCGGAGCAATTTTAGCGGCGGGCAAGTTTATTGATGGAGGTGCCCTGAGCTGGATGGCAAAGGAAATGGGCTATGTGGTGACAGACCACCAGGGCCATGAATTGCCTGCCCTCAGGGATTGTGACGATTATCAGTGGCCTGGGGTGGTCGTGGGCTCGTCACCGGAGGTGCATAGAAAACTGTTGGCGGCGTTGGCAGCCTTGTCAACGTAGCAACCTGCCATAAGACACCCCCGCCTAAAACTTGAGCCGATGCTGGAAATTCGCCACCGACTCCACAATGCCAATGGCAATAAAATTCGTTAGCAAGGACGATCGTCCATAACTCATCCAGGGCAGCGGAATCCCCGTAATCGGCGCTAAACCAATGGTCATGCCAATATTGACCACCACCTGGAACACAATCATCGACAGCACGCCAATGACCAGCAGGGAACCAAAATTATCCTTTGCATTTTGGGCAATGATAATCAGCCGCAGACAGATAAACCAATAGGCCAGCACCATGGCCAGGGCGCCCATAAACCCCATCTCCTCCCCCAAGGCCGAAAAAATAAAGTCCGTATGCTGCTCAGGGATAAAGCTCAGCTGGGTCTGGGTGCCATGGAATAGTCCGCGTCCCCACAGCTGCCCTGACCCGATGGCAATGCGGGACTGGATCAGGTGATAGCCACCCCCAAGGGGATCCTGCTCAGGATTTAAGAACAGGGTGAGACGATCCCGCTGATAATCATGCAGCAGCCCCCACATCAGTTCCCCCAGTTTGCCTGCAATGGAATTGATCACGACAATGATCAGGGTGCTATACCAGCGCAGGGGTAACGTAATCCAGGCAACCACCCCAGTAACCACTACCCACCCGATCCACACGGGCACCGATAGGCTAAAGATAATGGCGGCCACCAGAGGAGACACCAACAGTAATAGCCAGCCTGGATTCATATTGCTCCAGTAGAGCATCCCTAGAACAATGGCTCCAAATACCAGAGAGGTGCCTAGGTCGGGCTGCAAAAAGATTAGGGCCCAGGGCACAGAGGTAATGGCCAAGGCCTTGAGTAAACCACCCAAGGTGGTTGACTCGCGGTCTTTTAGGGTGGCGGCCAGGGTAATAATGATGCCAACCTTGGCAAACTCCGAGGGTTGAATGTTAAAACTACCAATGCTGATCCAGCTTTGGGCACCGTTACCCACGGTGCCGATCAGCATTACAGCAACTAGGGATATATTGGTGACGAGATAGATTACCCAGCGCCACTCCAGGAAAGATTCATAGCGGGTACGGGCCAACCACATGCAAAGGACCACACCCACCACACACATGATGACGTGGTTCCAGGCCAGACCAGCCTCCCCCGTATACAACCGGGTACTGGCAATCAATAGGCTAGAAAACAGCGTGATGCCGATGGGCAACATTACCAAAAACCAGTCAATGCCTCGCCAGGGATGCAACGAGCGATAGAACCATTTACCAAGGAAGGTGGTTTGAGCCATACAAGCAAAACCAAGGGGAAAGAGACGATATTTTTATTTTGTGCGGAGACAGGCCGAAAACAGACCATGGAGCGTCTCCACGGAATGAGTGCAGGCCTACGGGTGCAGGCTAGGTCAAGGCTGCAATCGAGACTTGGGCAGCCACCTGTTGAGAAATTTTAGTGAGGGCCTTGGCGGCAGCTGAATCGGGCTGGGCCAATACAATCGGGATCCCCTCATCTCCCCCTTCCCGTACAGGCATTTCTAAGGGAACACATCCCAACAGGGCAACACCTAAGGTTTCGGCGGCTTTGGCACCGCCTCCGGAGCCGAAAATGTCATATCTCTTGTCGGGCATATCGGGGGGAACGAAATAACTCATGTTTTCCACGATGCCCAATATGCGTACATTTAGCTGCTCAAACATTTTTAAGCCACGACGGGCATCGGCCAGGGCCACATCCTGGGGCGTGGTGACGATCACCACGCCAGCCATAGGCACCGCCTGAGCCATGGTGAGCTGGGCATCACCGGTACCTGGGGGCATATCTACAATCAGATAGTCTAGCTCGCCCCACTGCACCTGGTACAAAAACTGACGAATGATGCCATTGAGCATGGGACCACGCCACACCACAGGTTGATCGGTATCGATCAAAAAGCCCATGGATACTAGCTTGACGCCATGGTTAAAGGCGGGTTCTAGTTCTTGCTGGCCATTGGCTCCATCCCGAGCCACCACGTTACCGTCCTTTAGTCCCATCATAATGGGGGCGTTGGGACCATAGATATCGGCATCAAGCAGACCGACTTTGGCCCCTGCTTGAGCCAGGGATACGGCCAAGTTGACGGCCACAGTACTTTTGCCAACACCGCCTTTACCGCTGGAGACGGCCAAGATATTTTTGACCTGATCAATCCCTTGCTGATCGGGCAGTAGGGACTTTTGCTGAGGGGTTTCGGCGGTCACATCCACCGCGACGGATACGACACCGGGCAAGGTCTTAACGGCTTTTTCGCAATCTTCAACGATGAACTCTTTGAGCGGACAGGCCGGCGTGGTTAACACCAGGGTGAAACTCACCTGACCTTCGTTGACGGCCACATGGCGAATCATGTTGAGTTCTACCAAGCTTTTTTGTAGCTCAGGATCTTGAACAGGACGCAGCACGTCCAAAATTGCCTCAGTGGTCGGCATCATGGTTGGAAAAGGTTGGGAAAATGGGTGTGAACGGAGAAATTGTTAAAGGAAATGGATATAACTTTGCGCCCATAGGTCACAACATAAGTGAGTGCTGAAAGCTAGAGAGCACAATAGCCATGGGCGGCACAACTTCCAGCAGAGAGAGCACAACAGCCATGGGCGGCACAACTGGCAGAAAAACTGCAGCAGATTGTTATGTTTGCCATCCATTCTAAGGCTTCATGCCTAATGCCGGAATTTAATGATGCACAGGTGTTCCCTGGAAAAACCCTGCTAGCTAAGTTAGCTAAAGATATCCCGATACTGCTGGGGCACCATGGTTGAGGTGGTCGCCTGTTCTGCTGCTTGGGCTAGGGCAGCAGCCACCCTGGCGGCATAAGGGCGCAACAACGACCAAGCGACGGGGGAGAGCCACCCCTTAAGTTCAATGGAGTAAGAAATTTGGGTGCCACACAGGGCGGACTCGAGGCGGTAGACGGAGCGTTCTTCTAACCCTGGCACGGGGAAAATACGCAGACTAATATATTCCCCGGGCAACACACCTTCTACAAAAATTTTGATCGGCACCGGCACCCAGCGGGTAAATACTCGATAAATTAGACCTGGTGTAGCCTGTTGGCCATTGGGAGCATTGGTACCGGTAATCAGGGGATGCCAGGAGGCCAGTCCGGCTAAGTCGTTCATTTTTTGCCAAAGCGCTTCTACCGAAGCCGTGCTGCTGACCTGATAATGTTTTTCCAGCGTTCGTTGGTTTCCCTGGGCTAGGACGGATTGTCGGGCCGCCTCGGGGGTGGGGAGATGGAAATGCCGTTTAAATGACTGGAACCAGAGTCGAAGCATAGATGCGCGGGCGTTCTGCCAGATGAATCGCTTCCCTGCCGTCCGAAACTCGGTCAATGCGGTTGGGCAAATAGACCGGTCAATTGGGCGTTGAACACGTATTTTTTTATCTTGGAAGACATTTTAACCCTGGGTTAACCATCTCCCCATGGCTAACCATGGCTATCCTAGAAGTAGAGGCGAAAACAGTCTTCCCTCATAGCTTCGAGCTTTTGTCAAGGATTGTCACACTGTGTGTCAACTTGGTTAAAAAGGTCCAAAATCGTGATTAATTATCATTACTGACTTTGCTCTCTAACCGATTGATTTGGATAGGTTTTGGGATTGGTCTCTCCATTGGCGGCCCTCCATGGTGATGGAGCCAATGGGTATAGAGTCAGCAGTATCAACTCTTTTCAATTTTGTTTTTTAGCTCTGGATCGCCATGGTCACCGCTTCTACGCAGAATTCTACGCAGAAGGTTTCTACTCCATCTGCCCCTCCCAGTGATTCACGCGAGCGTGTGAGCCAAGGGTTTAAGGGGCTTCAGGATCGTATTTGTCAGAAGCTGGCTGAGGTGGATGGTGTCGGCCAGTTTATGGAAGATCAGTGGACCCGTCCCGATGGTGGTGGCGGTCGTTCACGAGTGATGAAGGAAGGTGGCGTCTTTGAACAGGGCGGCGTTAACTTTTCGGAGGTTTGGGGGGATCGTCTGCCTCCATCCATTTTGATGCAGCGTCCCGAAGCCGAAGGTCATGGCTTCTATGCGACGGGAACGTCCATGGTGCTGCATCCTCGGAGTCCTTATATTCCTACGGTTCATCTAAACTATCGCTACTTTGAGGCAGGCCCAGTTTGGTGGTTTGGGGGCGGTATTGACCTCACACCCTACTATGCTTTTGAGGAAGATGTGGCGCAGTTCCATCGCACTTTAAAAGGGGCGTGCGATCGCAATCACCCCGAATACTACAACACGTTTAAACATTGGTGCGACGAATACTTTTACCTCAAGCACCGCGAGGAAACCCGTGGTGTAGGTGGCGTCTTCTTCGATTATCAAGACGGTGCGGGTGAGCTATATCGCGGTCCAAACCCAGATGGACCTGCAGCCCAGCACAGTAAGCAGTTGGGCGAGCAACCCCAGCGCAGCTGGGAAGACCTATTCAAGTTTGCCATCGACTGTGGCGACGCCTTTTTGCCATCCTACGTACCCATCGTCGAAAAGCGTCGGGATACCAAATATGGAGAAGAGCAACGCAATTTCCAGCTCTACCGCCGCGGTCGCTATGTTGAATTT
The DNA here is from genome assembly GCF_034932105.1 of Leptothoe sp. PORK10 BA2. Lineage (NCBI taxonomy): Bacteria > Bacillati > Cyanobacteriota > Cyanophyceae > Nodosilineales > Cymatolegaceae > Leptothoe > Leptothoe sp. PORK10 BA2. The sequence goes on from NZ_JAYGIG010000017.1 coordinate 31,678, forward strand.
AATTTAGTTTACGACCGAGGCACTATCTTTGGCTTACAGACCAACGGTCGTACCGAGTCCATCTTAATGTCTTTACCCCCCATGGTGCGTTGGGAATATAGCTATTCACCTGAACCAGGAACTCCTGAAGCCAAGCTTTATGAAGTATTCCTTAAGCCCCAGGACTGGATTAACTGGCAAGCCTAAGACAGGGTCACATTCAATAAAGCATTCACCAATAAAGTATTCACCCCGGGTCAACATAGTTTGGCCCGGGGTGAACTACATAAGTCTTTACGAAGAAGCTCATAAATTGGGTCCGATAACATTGCATTAAACAACGTACGTAGATATCCTGAGTAAATTCGTTTGCCTATGTAGATATCCTGAGTAAATCCGTATTCCTATGCAGATGTGGTTAGCATGTTCATCTATAAACAGCCTAATCACTCAGTATTTCATCGGTAGGACAAGCAAAAGAAGATCAGCCATTTGTCGTAAGCACAAAACTTTTCATACCTTTCTAATGCAGTCAAGGGCATGATGGGTTATACGAACGTAAGTCCTGATTTGCGTTTCTTGAGACCAACAGCAACGACGTTAGATATCTAAGGACCAGTTACCATGGAGCAGAAAATTGTCACCCCACCAGACAGCCATCATAGTACCGCTGTTTTTTTGCCCCAGGGGAGGCTTGATATCACCACAGCTTGGCAGTTTCGGCTCAAGTTACAGGAATGTATTAGCAACACCACCCCCCACATCATCGTCAATCTGGGCAAGGTTAACTTTATCGATAGTTCAGGTTTGACCTCCTTAGTCGCAGGTATGCGGGATGCGGATAAAGCCCAGGGCAGCTTTAAGCTTTGCAACGTGCATCCAGAATCAAAACTGGTCTTTGAAGTCACCATGATGGATTCTGTATTTGCCATCTATGACAGCGAGGACGAAGCACTTCAAGCAGCCCCTGAACCCATGGCATTTTAGAGTCATCCTGGAAATATCGCAGCCAATTGCGATCGCAAGCCAGACCCATGGGACAAAATAATCGGTGCCATATTGTTAGATCGGCGACTGATTTTCGTTAAGGTGGTATAGGCATCCATCACAGAAACACGATTTAGCCTAGGGTCTAGGATTCTTGGCAAAAGATCGCTGTAAGTAGAATAATGATGTCTAGCATTTTATATATCCCCACCTGTGACTAACCTCCGTACGGTTTCCGACACCAAGCGAGCCTTCTACAACTACCACTCTCGCCCCATCAATTCTCTCTACCGGCGAGTGGTGGAAGAACTGATGGTGGAAATGCATTTACTGTCGGTCAATGCTGATTTTGTCCATAATCCCCTCTATGCCCTGGGCGTTGTGACCAGTTTTGATCGGTTTATGGTGGGGTATGAACCCGAGCCAGATAAGGAATCTATTTTTTCGGCTATTTGCCAGTCCGTAGGCAGCGACCCTCAGCATTACCGTCAGGAGGTTGACTCCCTCAAGGCCGACCTTTCAGGTCTATCGTTGAGCGACCTCAATACCCAGCTTAGCAATGCTAAAACCACTGGCGGTGATAGCCTGCAGGGCAAACTTCACCTGGTGGCCAATCAGGCCAGTGCTAAATACACCCGACTCATGGCTGTCGGTCTCTACACCCTGTTTGAAATCGTGGATACGTCATCCTTAGAGGATAAGGACAAGCGGGAGGAGTTGTTAAAGGCTGCGGCTGAGTTCTTAGCCCTACCGACGGAGAAAGTCGAGAAGGATCTGGACATGTACCGCAGCAACCTGGCCAAAATGGTCCAGGCCCAGGAAGTGATGAAAGACATTCTGGAAGCCGAGCGGAAGAAACGTGAGCAGCGGGCCCAAGCCAAAGCCGAAGCAACTGCCGCACCAGCTAAAACCACTGCCGACTCAGATGACTCTACCGATGGTGGATCGGAATCCTAACACCGCCTAGAACCTGGACATTGCTGATCCTAAATTCAATCGGCAATAGGCTTGGGCTCTGGGTCATTCAGAGGTCACCCAGTAGAGATAGTATTCTTCATCCTGCCAGGCCCTGGTAAAGGATGTGATCGGTTCAACGGTTAACCCTGGGGTCGGGGTTCTCAGCTCCTCGTTCAACACCATAAGAATTTTGGGGTGCTCCCCCAGGAGCTGTTGAACCTGTTGCAGAATCTCTGGTTCCCCTACTTCACGCCGCGTGCCTTTGAAAAATAAGGTGTAGCTGCCCATGGCCTGGCGTTCTGGGTAGTAGAATGGCCGATTAAAATATCCGCTCAGGGAGGCCATCTGGGCATCGCGACTGGCCACAATAAATTCATCCTGCAGATTCGCCTGGCGCATATAAGCCGCTGCCACCCGACTGGCCGAATAGGGGATAGTCAGGTCCATGGCAAAGAGAAAGACACCGCCGAGAAAATGGGCGGTCAAAATCAGGGCAAATACTCGATTAAACCAATCATGGTAAGGCAGCATCCCCTGATCCAGGGCAGGAACATAGCGGATGATGGCTGGGGATGGAGCGTAGTGGTGAGCCAGCCACAGGGCAGCAATCAGCACCAAATAAAAGTTGCCATAGTGGCGAATGGCGCTGGGCATAAACTTGGCGTAGGTAAAGGCTAAGATAACGCCGTTGCCCAGCAGGTAAAACACCAAAGCATAGGGCTTTTTAGCCAACTTTAGGATGACCAGTAGGCAAGAGCCTAAGGCAATCGCCCCGCAAACGGCAAGATCCAAGTAGCGGGCTCCATTGGGGATGATGATGTAGTAGCCACCAAACACCCGGCCAATGGCTTTGAGGCCCTGGCGGAGGTCGAAACAACTGGTATAGGCCCCCAGGGCCTGACTGGCCACATCGCTGGGGGGCAAGATGAAATAGAGAGCTAGGGCAAAGCCTGCCGTAATCAGGGCTGCACTGAAAATAATATCGAGCCAGTTACGCCGGAGTTTGGTTTCCCATGGCAGCTCTAGGGCGAGGGTCAGGGCTAGGGCAATCGCTATTAACAACGCATACACATTACTATTGGCCAGCAGTACCAGCAGCCCCGCCAAGGGCCAATAGGCCCGCTGCCGCTGGGGCCACAGGACACAGATCGCAAACAGCAACAGCATCGCTACAGCGTAGTTACGGGCGATCAACAAATGCTCATAAAATGGCAGATAGCCAAAGGTGATCAGCCACTTTTGCCATTGCTTGAACGGACTGTAGCGCCACAGCAGGAGCACCGACCCCATGGCCAATAGCCAGTGAAACACCTGCATGGCAATGGGATGGCCAAACAGGTGATAGAGCATCGCCACCAGCAGGTGCCACAAACCAGGATGGCCCCGGTCGTAGTGAATGTTCTCCACAAAAGCCGACCAGGATGGGCTATCCCGCGCAATCAGCCACACATTCATCTCATCCCGCCACATGCTGTGGTTGAGGCTGCCCATCAGCCCCAGAACAGCAACGATCATCACCGCGGCCCACGGCGATTTATACAGCGCGACTAGCCAGCGGGGCAAGGAAAACGTCATGGGTTACTAGACTCAGGAGCGCATTGATCATACTCCGAACTGCGATCGCTAATAGCGGCAGCTGAAATCCCCAATGGCACCCCCTAATGGCAAGGAACCGTGCCCCCTAGTCCCCCGCCTAATCACCGAGAACACAGTCCATCGGCACGAGCCAAAAGTTAGCCGTCTCCACTACGGCGCAGCGGTCGAGGTTGGTTTGCAGGACCCCAACTGTGCCCTGCTCCATCTGGTCAATGGCAGGCTGGAGCAGGGGCGATGAATAGTTATTGGACCAATATCGATGGTTAGCCAAGTAATCGGGGGTAAAGGCCGCCCGATGCACCAGCCAAAAATCCACCCCATAGGTATCCGCAAAGGTTTTCACCGTGGCCTTGTCAGCGGCATAGTGGGCGGCTAAGAGGTCCGTTGCCCGCTGCCGCATCTGCCGATAATAGCCCAGGTGAAACGGGGTGCCATACTCTGGAGCCATCAACACGGAGCGTTTGGCAAAGGTGGGAAGGTTGTCGGCTTCGTAGTCTAGGGACGCCACTAGGCTGGCCTGGGGCTGGGTTTGTAAATACTGATAAATCGGCCCCTCGTGGCCCGCCATATAGAGAGTTTTGGGAAAGTTCTTGAGCAGTAGGGGATAGTAAAACAACAGGGGCACTAAAATCAGCCCTGCCACCAGCCATTGCCTCAGGCGCCGCCGCTGCAGCCCCCCAGAGTCCAGCAGCGACACCCAAGCGATGGCCGCCAAAATAGGGACAGCCAACTGAATACAGTGGCTGGTGTAGCGGCCCGGCAGGTGCAGCCGAAAGGCCACACCATAGGCCAGAAAAAACCAAATCATGGCCGCCAGGGTCAGTTCGGCCAACACATACACAGTGGGCTGCACGGCATTAAGGCTGGGAAACCGGCGTCGCCGGAGTAGCATGGGCCATAAAAATAGGGCCGCCGCCAGGGTAATCGGCGTGAACAGGGTGCGCTTGAGGATGGCTCCATGGCCGCCGTACAGCATCAGCCAATAGCGCGATGGACCGGTCCTAAAAAAAGCATGGCGACCACTGGGCTGAAGTTCTGGAATGGTGTGGGCCTGGGCCAGAGTCACCACGGGGCCATAGTCATGGGACAGTAAATAGGTGGGCAAAATGCAAAGTAGGGTGAGGGTGAGGGCTGCGATCGCAACCCAACAGCGCCCCATCACCAACGCCCGCCAAGGGCAACGCCACAGCCCCGGCAGCTTTTGCCAATCCACCGCATGGACCCCATACAGCGTGGCCGCCACCAGGGCCACAGACGGATAAAACAGAGCCAACAGCCCCAGAAATAAGAGGCTAAGCCCCCACTGCCGCCGCACAAAATAAAACAGCAGCGGGATCACCAGAGGATAAATAAACGACCTGGGGGAGGCCGACACCAAATCATCCGTACACCACAGATGCTGACTCAGCATCACCGACGCCATCACCCCCGCCAGGGGCACCGGAAAAATCGCCAGGGTTAAACCGTAGTAATAGCCAGCCGCCACCATACCCAGCCCCGTCGGCAGCACCTTCGCCAGCCACTCTGGACTTAAGTGACCATAGCTAGCCAACCGGTAGAAAAACTTGTAGCCCACCGGGGCAATCGCCTGCAGATAATCCGCTATCAGATCGTTGGGAAAGGCGCTGGCATCTCGAAACCGCTCCATCCAAAACAGATAGTGACGAGCATCATCCTGGACCACATAGTCCCCGGAAAAGCCTTTTTGCATGGCCAGACAACCATAAAAAAAGGCAAACAGCAGACTCACCCCCAACCCAATGCCCCACTGGATCCGCCACTGGATATTCAATGGGCGATGGGAAATATCCTGGGGCATAAACAACCTAGCCAACATGGAGCAATCGCCTTAAACACAAGTGACCCTGGCCCATGATTTCGCCTTAATGTTGAGGCGAAACGTTGAGACGAAATCAGAGGCTATAGCAGTATTTCATTGAGGTCATCCCCAAATTCTTAAACTTTTACAGAGTAGTCACCCAAACGTTGTTACTCAGGCAGAATTTTCACCAAATGGGTCTGCTGAATCTGCCCTAAAACCTGATGGGATTTGGGCAAGCTAGACAGCTCGCCCGCCTCAATCCAAAGATAGTCCTGGGGGGCAACGCTCTCTAAATTGGACAACTTTTGCCCCGGGTTGGGGGTATAAAACCTGAGTAATGTACTGCGTTTGCTATTGAGACCGGGGGAAAAATCTACCACCTCGGTCTGCAATATGGGTTGAATATCCTGACGAATTAACAGAGCTTTCATCTCAGGATTAATATTGCCAAGTTCAGCGGTCCCCCAAGCCACCACCAAACTCAACCAATGCCCCAACAGCAAACATATCAGCCAAACCATTAAACGGCCCTGCTGTGGCTGCCCTTTGAACCATCCCTTAAACCACAGCAAACCAGCTACCAACCAGGCTAAACCCAGGGCAATGGCAATGGGGACGTAGGGGCGAATATCGGAGGTACTCGGCAAAACCTGGGTGGCCATGGCCAAGCCAGCCGCCACCAACAGCACAAGGCCCAGCACCAACAGCAAACCATTGACCAGCCCCAGCAATCGTTTGAGGGTGACAGGGAGCCCAGACCTGGGCCCAGCCTCAGCCCCAAAACTAACCTCAGGGTGAACTAACCGATCCATGGCATACCCCGCCAATAGGGCCAAGAAAGGATAGGTCGGAATGGCGTAGTGGGGCAGCTTAGTGGAGGCAAAACTCAGCAAGCCCAAATAGAACACAGGATAGAACAGTAGCAAGGAAACTTGAGGCCGGCCTAGATAACTAACTTTAGAGCCAGCTTCGGAACTAACTTTGACCGTTGACCGCCGCACCAACGGTACCAGCAACAAAACCACAGCTGCCAGGGCGAAAAACACCCAAGGAAAATCATTCACCCCTAGGTTGAACAGGTAAAACAGGGGAGATTTAGCCCGATCGGTGGTCAGCCCTTGACTTACCGGAAAATTGATCAGGGCATTGATCACCGCCATGTCATAGCGTCGCCAACACAGCCAAAGCCAAATGGCTGTGGGCAGCAGCCCCACCAGCCCCCCGAGGTAAAAACTCCACTGTTTCAAGTGGTGCCGTCCAGACAGGAGCAAATAGGGCAGTAGACAGGCCAGGGGTACCGCAGCCAAAGCACTGCGGAAAAGAACCGTCAGGCCCAGGGTGGCCCCGGCACCAAACCAAAGCCAGCGGTAGTAGGCAGGTAGGCGGGATAGCGAGCGAGATGATGGCTGGGCATCGGCCCCCAGTAGCAGCCATACCGCCAGCAAAATTAGCCCCGTAAACACCACATCGGGCGTGGCCAAACGGCTGTACTGCAACCATAGAGGAGCCACCCCCAGAGACATTGCCCCCAGCAGGGCCGCCGTCGGCGTCAGTAAACGGCGACCAATAGCATAGGTGAGCCAGATACAGCCTATGCTGGCCAACACACTGGGCAGCCGCACGGCCACCTCGTGGCGACCCAAAAGTTGGATAAACAGGGCCACCAGCCAATAGGGGCCAGGGGTTTTATGTTGGGGCGTCTCCCAGGGATGAATCCAGTCTCCGGTGTCCACAATCACCCTGGCACGGCGGGCATAGAGGCCTTCGTCGTGGGCCATGAGGCTCTGATGATCGAGGTCAAAAAAGTCCACCAGCAGCAGGGGCACCATCCACAGCAACAGTATTAGCCAGTGCCATCGCCGTGCCAGGACCACGGATTGGAGGCGTTGAGTGAGCCGGTCAGGCCCCAATTGCCAGGGGGTCATGGGGGGGAGGAATTATGATAGGGCTTAGATCGCAAGCGGCTGCATACATTTAGCCGCCCATGCCGTCCATAGCCGTTATTATTTAACGGTTTTAGCCCTCACCAACGGTGTGAACTATGGACGCAAAGCTATATTTTGCCATTGTCTTGGTGCTCAGGTGAAAAAATCCTTGCTGTCAAAGCTCTTGTCAAACCGTCCTGCCCCGCCGATTAGCGCCATTAGTACTGGGGTGGTGGATGGCCTATGGCTGCTGTTGGCCACGGGGTGCTTATACCTGTGGCGGCTCGGCACGCTGCCCCTGCGGGACTGGGATGAAGGCACCATCGCCTCGGTGGCCAAGGCCATGGCCGCTAGCGGCGACTGGATTTATCCCACCCTTTACGGGGGGCCATACTTGAATAAACCGCCCCTTGTGGAATGGTTAATCGCGACGGGCTACCTAGGTCCAGGAGGTGTTTCAGCCTGGACATCTCGTCTGCTACCAGCGATGATCAGTGCCCTGGCAGTACCGCTGCTGTACTGGGTGGGCCGCGAGGTCTTTGACCAACGGCGACCGGCCCTGCTATCGACGGGGGTGTTTTTAACGCTGCTGCCGGTAGTGCGCCACAGTCGACTAGCCATGAGGGATGGGGTGGCGGTGACGCTATTTTTGCTGGTGCTGCTGTGGGGCCTGAAGGCTAGAAAGCAGCGTCGGTATGCCCTGGGTCTGGGTATTAGCTTGGGGTTAATTGCCCTTACCAAGGGAATTTTAGTGCTTTTGTTGGGGCTGATTGCGCTGGTTTTCTTTGGGGTTCAAGCGTTAACCGCTAGGGAAACCTCCAGCAGCTTATTACGTAACCCCTATTTTTGGCTGGGGCTGGCCCTGGGCAGTGTGCCAGTGGTGCTGTGGTACGGGGCCCAACTGGTGCGCTATGGGGATGTGTACTGGCAGGGGCACTTTGTGGCCCAGTCCTTTGATCGGGTGACGTCGGCCATTGAAGATCACCGGCATCCCCCCTGGTATTACCTGATGGAGCTGCTGAAATATAGCTGGCCCTGGCTCATATTTTGGCCTGGTGGTGTAGTGCTGGCCTGGCAACAGCGACATCGGCCCTGGGGACAGCTGGTGCTTGTGGGCACGGGCTTGTATCTGGGGGCCATTTCCCTGATGGGGACCAAGCTGCCGTGGTACATCATGCCGCTATATCCATTTGTGGCCTTGGCCATTGGGGGCTATTTGCACCAGGTTTGGCACCAGCCACCCCGCTGGGCCGTGGGCCTGCTCACATTGATTGCGGTGGGGGCGTTGGGTGGGGGCACCTATTTGGGCATAGTAGACCATCAACCTACCCTGGTTGCCATTGGCATTGTGTTGGGGCTGAGTGTGGGTTGGGCTGGCTGGCGGCTGTGGCAGCGTCAGTCCCGTTGGTGTCTCACCCTCATGATGGGACTGTACCTAACGCTGTTTCTGCTCATGGGATCGGACGTTTGGCTATGGGAACTGAATGAGGCCTATAGGGTAAATCCGGTGGCGGCATTGATCAATCAAACAGTGCCGGCTGACGCTGAGGTGGTGACGACGTTTAGCTATGGGCGACCTAGTCTGAATTTTTATTGCGATCGCAATATCCCCCCCCTCTCCGGCCAACCCCTCCTCGACCGCTGGCAAGAACCCAATCTGTATGTCTTAGCCGAAGCCCACCACCTAGCAAACTTGCCCCTACACCGTGAAATCGGTCGAGCTGAAGGTATGGTCTTAATTCAGACACTTGCTGAGTGAAATATGGCTAGACGCCCATAATTAATCTCAATTTAATCTCAATGCTGATCGCTAGAACCCTTAAGGTACAAAAGCTATGGGCGCAGCAAACGGCTGAATGTTTTCAGCCGTTTGCGATCCAAGTAACAGACCTCCAGTGCTCGGCACAGGTCCAGAGCAAGAATAGGTCAGACTCCCCTCAATCGGACAATACAGCACATGCCTGAATGAGTAAGACCAGCTGGTTAAAATACGATAATGAAGCTTAATCGAAGGACACTGCTATGATCGCAAAAACAGCGATCGCAACATCTGGATCTTAACCAAGCTCCATCTACTCAATAGTTCCATCTACTCAATAGTTCCATTAATCCAGAGGACTCTCCATTGGCTGACGACCCTCAGAAACAAAAAGAAAATTTCATCATGCCCCGTGCTCCCTATCACGGCGAATTTACACCTGAGCGCATGGTGTTTAATTCCAATTTGCAAGAATTTGCCAATCGAGTTTCACTGATTTGCAACCTTGAAACAGGCGGAAAAATTTCCTCGGAAGATGCCTATGGGAAAATTAAGGAGCTGTGGAAATCCCTGAAATCCTCAAAAAAGAGCTTGTTAGATCAATCCAGGAATCAGGGAGAAGGACCCAAAAAGTCCTGACCTACGCTACGCCTTCCTGACTAAAGTGCGCCCGCACTGCTTGAACTATGGCCATCATGCGTCCTGATTAAAGTGCGCCCGCAACGCTTGAACTATGGCCATTATGCGTCCTGATTAAAGTGCGCCCGCAACGCTTGAACTATGGCCATCACCCGTCCCGACTAAAGTGCGCCCGCAACGATTGAACTATGGCCATCACCCGTCCCGACTAAAGTGCGCCCACACGGCTCGAACTATGGCCGTCACCCGTCCTGACTAAAATGCACCCGCACTGCTTGAACTATGGCCATCACACGTCTCGACTAAAGTGCGCCCGCAACGCTTGAACTATGGCCGTCATGCGTCCTGACTAAAATGCGCCCGCACTGCTTGAACTATAGCTATCACACGTCCTGACTAAAGTGCGCCCGCAACGCTTGAATTATTGCCATCACACGTCCCGACTAAAGTGCGCCCGCACTGCTTGAACAATGCGCTCTGAGGCCTTCCCATCCCCAAAAGGGTTGATGGCTCGGGCCATGGCATTGTAGGCTGCCGGATCACTCAGGAGTTTGGCCGCTTCCGCGGTAATCACGGCCGGATCCGTACCTACCAGCTTGGCCGTACCCGCGTCTACCGCCTCTGGCCGCTCCGTCGTTTCCCTTAGCACCAGCACCGGCTTACCCAAACCAGGGGCCTCCTCCTGCAAGCCACCCGAATCCGTCAGTAGCAAATAGCAGCGTCCCATGGCCCCCACCAGCTGGCTATAGTCGAGGGGCTCTACCAAAAATGTCCGAGGGTGAGATTCTAGAGCCGCCTTTAAGGGTTCTCGCACGGTGGGGTTACGATGCAGCGGCAGCAATAGGGCCACATCCTCAAACTTATCTAACACCTGCAAAAATCCCTGGGCAATCCCCTGTAGCGGCTCCCCCCAGTTCTCCCGACGATGTACCGTCGATAAAATCACCCGGTGCTGATCCCAGTCCAGCCCCGGCACATCACAGACCGGAACCTTAGACGCCACAGTCTGCAAAGCATCGATCACCGTATTACCAGTTTTCAGCACCGTCCCACTCACCCCAGAAGCCGCCAGATTTGCCACTGACTGATCGGTGGGGGGAAAATGCAGAGTAGTAATTTGAGACACCAACCGCCGGTTCGCCTCTTCAGGAAACGGATCCAAAATATTGTCCGTGCGCAGTCCAGCCTCCACATGACCCACGGGAATTTTTTGGTAAAACGCAGCGAGGGCAGCGGCAAAGGCGGTGGTGGTATCCCCTTGGACCAGCACAATGTGCGGCTCTAGCTCAGCAAACAGGGTCTGGAGACCCTGCAAACTGCGGCAGGTAATATCCGAGAGAGTCTGCTGGGGCTGCATGATATTTAAATCACGATCAGCCTTTATTTCGAACAGCTGCATCACCTGATCCACCATCTCCCGATGTTGTCCCGTGAGCACGACCTGAGTGTCAAAGCCAGGTGTTTTCTGAAACTGTTTAATCACCGGAGCCAGTTTAATCGCCTCGGGGCGTGTCCCCAGGGTGATGCATACACGAATAGGAGATGGAGTCATGGAAAATTAAAACCGATGGATAGAACGGATAGGTATGGAAAATGAATATAACGAATGAATGCGGTCAATCGTGACCTGGGGGCTGGAAACAGGAACTCTTTCCCCAGTGCCTCCGTACAGGTGCCTCCCTAAAGATGTCCCCAGGCAAATGCCCTAGAAAAACGCCCCGGACAAAATACCCCTAGTAAAGTCTTCCACAGCAAGGCACACTGTTAGTCTGTTTCATCTGCTTGCAATGTCTCAATCCATTGTTGTCAGTGCTACACACCTCCAGACCCTGGACCTAGCGGTAGCCCACACCGTCCTGAGTCAAGTTGACTGGCACCAGACCGACCTTAAACTCAGGTTTGAAATCGACTACCCCCGCGATGCCAACGATCCTCGGGAACTGTCTGAAGTGCCTGAGGTGCGACTGTGGTTTCTGCGTCTGGATAGCCATTATCCTTGGCTACCGCTCTTTTTAGAGGTGGAATCCGGTGATTTAGGTCGCTATGCAGCTATGTTGGTGCCCCACCAGTTCAGCCCCCTAGATGGCATTCGCTACAACCCCGAGGCCCTAGAAATATTTGTCATGGGTAAGGTGTTTACCATTGCCCAATGGCTAAAGGATAAACAAATTGATGGAATTGAAAAACTGAAGCTGATGGTGCGCACCCTGGGCTACGAACTAGACAATAGCCTGTTTGAGCTGTTGAGCTAAACCGATGGAGCTTTATTAGTTAAGCGTTTGGGCTGAACCAATCCCCGATTGATTGCTTCGGACCCGAGAGTACGATACAAATCTTACGGATGTGTCAATAAACGGGTGTTGTTGATCTCCACCGATACACGATCCATTTACATGGCAAAGGAGTACCCCTTTAATGGCAGGGATTTTGGGCACGCTGGTGATTCTACTGATAGTGCTGGTGCTATTGGTTTGGCTACTGATTGAACGGCAGTATCAGGGTCGTCCAGGCAATCGGCTGGAGCTGGAGTCTGGCAAGTGGACCATTACCACCCGAGAGCCTCAGCACTATGTGATTGAAGGGGAGCCCGCCCTGGTCAACCTCACCCGCACCTTGGAAATTATGGTGCCGGAAATTTCGGTGGAAGCTAAGCTGCTGTCGGGAGCCAGCCTGGAAGACATTAAGGTCACCACCCACCTGGTGTCTAACCACAAGGATGCTCCGGCTAGAGCCGATAACTACTGGTTTGCCTATATTGTCAAAACGGCTAAATCTACGGGCCTTAAGGTGACGGTGGATATTCAAGGCCCCGACTTGTCTGATCTCAAAGCCCTATGGGTAAAGGTTCATTACCTGAGCTATGGCCCGGAAGGTCGTATTCCCAAGCAGGGCAATGTGGTGGTACCGCTCAAATTTCCTGACCCCAACGCCCCCAAAAATTGGCGTTCCACCCCCAGGGCCGAAGTGCTACCTATTCCCACCCATTTGCTGGGCCCCCTGGACAGCCCCATCGACACAGTGAAGCGCTACGTGGAACCCTATGCCAAGCCAGGGGATATTGTCACCATTGGCGAAACTCCCGTGGCCATTATGCAGGGGCGCTGGCGACACCCGAGCGACATCAAACCGGGCTGGGTGGCTAAGCGCATTTGCTATTTCTTTATGCCCACATCCAGTTTGGCAACGGCCTGCGGCATGCAGACCCTGGTGGACTTGGTGGGTCCGGTGCGGGTGGTTTATGCCTTTGTGGTGGGTGCGATCGCAAAGAAATTCTTCGGTCGGCCCGGCATGTTCTATGAACTAGCGGGCGATCAGGCCCGTTTGATTGACGATGTCACGGGGACATTACCCCCCTATGACCAGTTCATCGTCCTGGGCCCCCAAAACCCTGAGCAAATTGTCCGAGACATTTACGATGCCACTGGCCTGAAAGCCGCCATTGTCGACGTCAATGATTTGAAAGCGGTTAAGATATTAGCAGCCACACCGGGCGCCGACTTAGACTTAATTACCAGTGCTCTCCTGGACAATCCAGCGGGCAATGCCGATGAACAGACCCCAGTGGTCCTGATTCATCCAAAATCCTAAGGATTCTCATGTATTTCAGTCCTATTGCGGTCCTATGACACCCGTTCCCCCCTCCGAACCCATTGCGATTCGTCCCGTACATTTTCGCGATTCAGACAAGCTGATGCCTGACGGGGCCTCAGAGGTGGTGACCTGCGGTGCATTTACCAAGCATCAGCCGTTGCCAGAGGCGGGGCGCAGCTTCGGGCTATCGTCCTTAGAGCGGCTATCGCGGTTAGTCAATCCGCTCCAGCCCAAGGGCATTACCTTTGCGGCGGGACGCAAGCACAGCACCCAGGGCGTCATTCAGGTTTCCCCCTTTAACTCCACCCGCAGCACCTGGCGCGTTGACCGGGTTATGGTGAACGCAGTCGCCGAGCAGAATCTGTCCCTTAACCTAGACTTGGGTAGCCTGCTGCTGCGCCACTGCTTTGAAAACATTGTCGAAGCCCATACGTGGATCAGTGAAACCAGCATCCACGACAAGTTTGGCTTGGCCCTATATCGCCAAAATGGCTTCCAGCCCTTGGCCTATGTCACCTACTGGTCCATCGCCGCTGACGAAATCGTCAGCCTAGCGGAACACGAACCCGATTTACCCAACCTATTGCCGGTCAGTAATGCTGACGCCCAGCTGATCTATCACTTAGAAACAGCATCGATGCCGCCGCAGCTGCGGCAGGTATTCGATCACCAGATCCAGGATTTTCGCCATCGCCCCATGGCCCATGTGCGCTCCCAGGCCCGCCGCTGGTTAGGCCAGCCAGAATCAGTCTCGGCCTATGTGTTTGAGCCCCAGCGCAAAGTGGCCATCGGCTACTTTAGCCTCCGCTTGGCCCAGGCAGCCGACCAATCTAACCGGGCAAAGCTGACGGTACATCCGGCCTATACCTGGCTATATCCGGAGCTGATGACCCAAATGGCCCAGGTGATCAGCGGTTCCCCCAACCAGTCCCTACAGCTGGCTTCCCTGGACTATCAACCCGAGCGAGAGAGCTATCTGCGGGAAATTAATGCCACCGAAGTGGAACATACCGTGATGATGTCCCGCTCCGTATGGCACAAAGTGCGTGAGACCAAGGCTGTATCCATGGAAGGACTGCAGGATGTGTTGCAGGGGCTGCAGCCCTCCTCCGGCAAAGCTATTCCCAGTCGGTTCTTTTGGGATGCCACTAACCCTGGCTTAAGACATCCGACTCGGGATGATTCCTCGAGTGGAACGGCGGGTTAAAACCGGGTTAAAACAACGAACGATGATTTCTGTCCTGGGTTTAGACATTGGCAGTAAGCGCATTGGTGTGGCAGGATGCGATCGCACCGGTCTAATTGCTACCGGCCTCACCACCATTGACAATAAATCCTTCGTCTACGTCACTGAGCAACTAAGCCAAATAGCGCGCCAACGAGAGGCCACCTTACTGGTGGTGGGCTTGCCCTATACCATGGACGGCAGCCTAGGCAATCAGGCCCGGCGGGTCCAAAAGTTTACAAAGCGATTGGCCCAGGCCCTAAGCCTGCCAGTCACCTATGTGGATGAGCGGCTGACATCCCTAGAAGCAAAACAGCAACTTCAGGCCGAACGTCGCCCCATCGACAAAGATAAGGGACTAATTGACCGGCGAGCGGCTGCTATTATTTTGCAACAGTGGTTAGATCTAGATCGCTCTCGGGCTTGACTATCCCCCCTAGCGTTTGCCAAACCTCTGCAGGGCCTGCACCCCCTCAAATCTTCCGGGCATCTGCCCCGTGACATACAACGAATGCCGAATCTAAACCAAAACCAAAACTCCGATCAGTCCCCTGACTTTCAAGCCGGCCAATCCATCGTCACCCTAACCGATGACCTGGGTTATTCTTTGCCCTGCTATGTCGAAAAAGCCATCACCCTGACCGACTCAGGACTGGAGTATCTGCTGCTACTCCCCGTCTCTGCCCCGATTGAAATCTTTAGCTGGCAGGACGACGATGATACCCTAGCAGACATTGAAGATGAGGAAATAGATCCGCTATTTCCCAGTGCTCGGGCGGTTTTAGCAGAATTAGACTTGACCTTACACCGTAGTGCTTATACGCTTACAGCCGTAGGTAATATCCCTGAGGCTGAAGACGATAGTTGTTTTGCCCTAGAGGTAGATGACGAAGGAGGCACCGACAATTTTCAAATGCTGGCGCAGTTTTACTATCGCGAACAGCGCTACGTTGCCTGCACCCCCCTAGAGCCCCTACTGTTTTTTGCCTATCGGACTGAGGCTGACCAGGTAGCCCTCCTGTCCCCTGAAGAGTTCGAGCGACTGCAACCTGAAATTGAAGATCAGCTGTTTGAGGGGTTAGATTAATTCCGAAGCTGAATTCTGCATGGGGGCCAGGTGATCGCTCAACCGAATCGACAACCCACCGTAGCTGAGCTATCCAGCCCTAAAACAGCTAGGCTACTCAACGCTAAAACCGGTCCCCATCCAAGGTTTGCCTAAACGAATTATGAGTTGGTTCAAGCGAGTATTTTATATTGGCATTTTTCCAGTGGCCTTAGGGGTGGCAGCTTGGCAAGGTTGGTCCTGGTGGAGCTGGGCCAAACGGCCCGTATTGGCTAGCGATGTGGCCCAGCCAGTGACAATTCAAATTCCCACGGGGACTGCGGCCCAACAAATTGGTCAAGACTTAGAGGCCGCCGGATTGATCCGCTCCACCACAGCCTGGAAAGTGTGGAATCGGCTCCAGGGATTTAAAAACCGAGAGGGGGGCCTCCAAGCTGGCACCTATTCCCTATCGCCCACCCAAACCCTCCCAGAAATTGCTGACCAAATCTGGACTGGGGAAGTCGTTCAAACCAGTTTTACCATTCCTGAAGGGTGGAATCGCTCCCAGATGGCGGAGGCCCTCGAAGCTCAGGGGTTAGTCAACGCCGAGGAGTTCCTCAGCGCCACCGAGACCATTCCCTATGACCAGTTTCCATGGTTGCCCCAGGGGTTGCCACACCTGGAAGGCTTTCTCTATCCAGATACCTATTCAATCCCCAGCGAGCAAATTGATGCCGACGGGATTGTGGATGTGATGCTGCTGCGGTTTGAGCAGGTGGCCCTACCGGCCTACCAGCAAACCACCAGTCCCTACTCCTTGCTAGAGTGGGTCAACTTAGCCAGCATCGTTGAGAAAGAATCGGTGGTGGCCGAAGAGCGAGATACCATTGCCGGTGTATTTGCTCGCCGCCTCCGGGAAGGCATTAGCCTAGGCTCAGATCCCACGGTGGAATATGGCCTGGGGGTGACCCAAACTCCAGAAAATCCCCTGACCTTAGCCCAGGTCAATACCCCCAACCCTTACAATACTTACCGTAACTTGGGACTCCCCCCCACACCCATCGCCAGCCCCGGCATTGCCAGTTTAGAAGCCTCTTTAAACCCGCCGGATACTGAGTTCCTCTACTTTGTCGCCCGCTATGATGGCACCCATGTGTTTAGCCGTTCCCTGGCTGAGCATGAAAATGCCCAAAACCAGATTCGCGATCGCATTGATGCTGAACTCGGGGATGATTTGTAAAACAGCTTTAAGCTATGGGAAACATGGGAAATAATAATTTGGTTGATGGCGGCTTTCCCATGGCTCAACCCAGCCAACCATAAGCTACTGACTATCCACTGAATGGTGGGCTATGTTCACTCTCCAACCTTATTGCCTGGTGGGCTGTGCTCACTTTCCAACCTTATGACATCTTGGGGCCGACTTTTACAACCTGACCTTGCTCTGGGGGGATCTATCTTAAGACTCACTCCGGAGCTGATTGCCCAACACCAGCTAAAGGGGCTGATTCTAGATGTGGATGAAACCCTGGTGTCCTTTAAGCAAAGCCAGCCCCTGGAAGATGTGTGCCAGTGGCTGCAGCAAATTCAAGCCCTGATTCCAGTCGTACTAGTCAGCAATAACCTCAGCTATAGCCGCATCAGTCGCATTGCCAACACCCTGGGGGTAGCGTCCTATTACATCGCTGCGGGTAAACCCTCCCGCCGTAAATTAAAGGAAGCGGTGGATGATATGCAGCTGCCCCACCATGAAATTGCCATGGTGGGCGATCGGCTATTTACCGATGTTTTAGGGGGTAATCGCCTGGGCCTATTTACGGTTCTAGTGGAGCCCATGGGCTCCACCAAGGGCTCCCATTCCCCTAAGGAATGCCTACGCAATGCTGAAATTTGGCTCTCAAAACGTCTGGGGGTGGTTTTGACCACCACAGACTAGGAGCCACAATAAAAATCTAAAAAAAGATTATGCCCACAAACTAGGGGCCACAATAAAAACCTAAAAAAAGATTATGCCCACAAACTAGGGGCCACAATAAAAATCTAAAAAAAGATTATGCCCACAGACTAGGGGCCAAAATGAAATCTAAAAAAAAGATTACGCCACCCCAGATCAGGATGATTTTATTGCGACGATAATTGCATTCAATCGGATCGCACTTTTATAAAGATCCTGAATTAATAAACGCGCGCGACTATTAGAAAGGGGGGCAGCCTTGGCTGTACCCCTTTTCTATTTTCGAATCATTGTTTGCCTCATTCCCCCATCCCCCGATAATTTTTCGTGACTGCATCACCCTTCCTGGCCAAGAGTAAACCGGCCAAATCCCAAACCATCGTGGTCAAGATCGGCACCTCTAGCCTGACCCGGTCCGATAACCAGCTAGCCCTATCGGTGCTGGCCCGTTTAGTAGAAACCCTCAGCCAGCTGAGACAACAGGGGCATCGGGTGATTTTGGTGTCTTCCGGGGCTGTAGGGGTGGGCTGTGCCCGTCTGGGTCTAAGGGAACGGCCCAAGGCCATTGAACAAAAACAAGCGGTGGCGGCGGTCGGCCAGGGACGGCTAATGCGGGTCTATGACGATCTGTTTACCGTGCTGGACCAGCCCATTGCCCAGGTACTGCTCACCCGGGGCGATTTGATGCAACGTTCCCGCTATGTGAATAGCTATCGCACCTTTCAGCAACTGTTTCAGCTGAATGTTATTCCCATCGTCAACGAAAATGATACCGTCGCCGTAGAGGAACTGAAGTTTGGTGACAATGATACGCTGTCGGCCCTGGTGGCCAGCCTGGTGGGGGCCGACTGGCTGTTTTTACTCACCGATGTGGATCGGCTTTATTCCGCCGATCCACGGGCTAATCCAGATGCCACCCCCATCACCTGGGTGCAAGATCTGGAGGATTTGAATATTGACGTGGGTGATCGCGGCTCAGCCTGGGGCACCGGCGGCATGATCACCAAGTTGGAAGCGGCCCGCATTGCCACCAGTTCGGGAATTCGCATGGCCATTACCAACGGCCAGTCTCCAGATAATATTCTCAAGATTTTGGCAGGGGAACCCCTAGGCACCCAATTTGCCCCCCAGCCCAAACCGAATAATGCCCGCAAACGTTGGATCGCCAATGGCCTGCAACCGACTGGACGACTATATTTAGACCCGGGGGCAGCCAGGGCCGTTGGCCAGGGGGGGAAATCCCTACTGTCTGCCGGGATTGTGGCCATTGAGGGGGACTTTCAGGCCCAGGATGCGGTGGTACTGTGCGATCGCAACGGACAAGAAATTGCCCGGGGCCTGGTCAACTATAACCACCATGAACTTCAGCAGATTCGCGGACGTCGTTCTAGTGAAATTTCCATGATCTTGGGCTATGACGGTGCCGATACCGTGGTGCATCGAGATAACTTAGTGCTAAATCCTGACACCCTAGGGTCTGAAATAAAACCGATGGCAGCAGATGAGCAGCCCCATTAACTTAGTTGGGATACGCCGTAGTCAAACCGGCAACAATAATATGACTCACCCAGGTCCTAGGGCTGTATGACTATTTTTATTTCCATAACTTAACTCTTAAAAATACTTTCTATGACTAATTCCAGTACCTCAGCGCCATCGATGCCAGCAATTTTAGTCACGGGAGGGGCTGGATATATCGGTTCCCATGCCGTACTAGCCCTGGAGCAAGCGGGCTATCAAGTGGTGATTTTAGACAGCCTGGAATATGGCCATCCAGACCTGGTCAAGCAACACCTCAACGCCAAACTAGTAGAAGGCAACACAACGGATCGTGCCCTGTTGGACCAGCTCTTTGGCCAGTACAACTTTGTCGCTGTGATGCACTTTGCCGCCTATATCGCCGTGGGTGAGTCGGTGACCGCTCCGGCAGAATATTACCGCAACAACGTCTACGGCACCCTGAACCTCCTTCAGGCCATGGAAGCAGCCAATGTCAAGCGATTTGTATTTTCCTCCACCTGTGCAATTTACGGCCCCCCAAAAACCGTCCCCATCCCAGAAGACCATCCCAAAAATCCCATTAGTCCCTATGCCAGCAGCAAGCTCATGGTGGAGATGATGCTCCAGGATTTCCAAGCAGCCTACGGTCTACAGTCGGTATGTTTTCGCTACTTCAATGCAGCCGGAGCAGACCCCCAAGGTCGCCTAGGGGAAGACCACAATCCTGAAACCCATCTGATTCCATTGGTCCTGCAAACAGCCCTGGGACAACGGGACCACATCTCCATCTACGGCACCGACTATGACACCCGTGATGGCACCTGCATCCGGGACTACATCCATGTGACCGATCTCGCCGATGCCCACGTTAAAGGGGTGAAATATTTGATAGATGGTGGCGAGACCGCCTTTATCAATTTGGGTAACGGCAATGGATTTACCGTCAGGGAAGTGCTCGAAACAGCCCGTAAGGTCACGGGACATGCCATTCCTGCCATAGAGTGTGAGCGTCGCCCTGGGGACCCCCCCAGCCTGATTGGCAGCAGCGACCATGCCCGTCAACGGCTAGGATGGATGCCCCAATACGCCGATCTCGAAACCATCATTAGCCATGCTTGGCAATGGCATCAACAGCGCCATGGTTCCTAAAGAGCGCCCCCCTTCAAATCTTTCCCAGCTAAATGAGCGGTTGAATGGGGGCCCCTTCAAATCTTGCCAAGATAAATGAACGGTTCAATGGCGGCCCCTTCTAATCTTTCCAACGTAAATGAACGGCTCAATGGCGGCCCATTAATCTTTCCGGAATAAATTAGCTGAGGAAGTACTGATAAGAAGTCTGGTTCATCAGTATTTTTACTGGCTGTTCTAAGCTTTTCCATCGTGCTTTCTACCCCAGTGGCCTTAGGGAAAAATACGCAAATGGGGAAAAGTAAATATATCCAGATAATTCAAGGGATTGAGTGGACTAAAATGAGCAAATCATTCATCTATCCTTTCCCATGGCATTTCGCTAAGGGCAATCTTTAATCAGCAGCAGGCGCACCCATGACAGTGGCAACCACAATCGTCAATCAATGGCAGCAACGGCTTCAGTCTGATTTGCCCGATCAAAGTCCAGATACCCACACAGCTATTAACCAGTGGCTTTGCGGCGAAAACATTGAACGATTTGAAGAGCTTTCTCGCAAGGATCTGTCCATTGCTACCCAGGCGATGGATTATCGCTATCGCATTTTCTACAAAACCTACTGGGGATTAACCCCGGATCGGGCCTATCAAACCCTGATGAAAAAGCTGGGGGGCCTATTTCTGGTGCGGAGCAAAATCCGTACATGGATTGCCCTGAGCCGTGATCGTCAGCGCCAGGTAAAGGATGTCCTGCAGGAAATTATCCAGGAAATGCTCCAGAGCGATGGCCATCTACAACAGCAGATGAGCTGGATTGCTAAGATTACCCAGCGTCCCCAGCTGCGTAATCTGCTAACCATGGCGACCATCGAAGAATATTGTCTCCGACCGATTCGGAATCAACCGCTGATTGTCTATCGCTTTGTCAACTACCTACGGCGCTCCCAGCGGGGGGGCATGACCCAAGTCCCTGGAGCCCAGCTGATTCAGCTGATTTCAGAGGAGATTGGCACCGATGATACCGATAGCACCATCAGCCTGTTTGATCTGCAAGCCGTCGGCAAATATGAGCAGGAGCAGGCCTTTGAGGAAACTCAGCGGGCCCGGCAGTCGGTTAAAGATAGCTTTACCGATTATTTGCAAGAAACCTTAGGGGATACGGCAACCCAATGGTTAGAGCTACACCTGCATGGCTATACCCAAGAAAGCATTGCTCAAAAACTCGACCTATCGATTAATCAGGTATATCGACTACGGGAGAAAATCAGCTATCACGCGATTCGCATTTTTACCCTTAAAGAACAGCCAGAACTGGTATTAGGTTGGCTAAAAACCACCCTCACGGACCACGACCTGGGGTTAACAGCCAGCCAATGGCAAACCTACTGGCAAACGTTAGAACCGTCCCAACAGGAACTCCTTTCCGAGTTAAAACAGGGAAGTGATGTGGATGCGATCGCACAAAAACTAGGGTGTAAATCTAAACAGGTCATGGGCGAATGGGCTAAGCTTTACCTAGCCGCCCAAAATCTACGAACCTAGCCACAATAGGACTCTTGAAGGTTGTCTTCGGGCAACAGGCATGGGTACCCCATGGACAGGTTTTCCCATCACCATCCTTGTGCCTGTACCCTGATGTTCGTTATTCCTTCCTAGGCAGTCACCATGTCAATCTTCCCCGAAGATAAGGCCTTATCCCCCCCCTTGCCCGGTCCTCAAAAGACGGAAGTCAAGGCAGATTTAGACCAAATGTTTCTCTTGATAGAAGGCATCCTACCCTTTGAAGCCTGCCTTTACTATCAGGTTCTGCCCCTTTCAATTGAGGGCAGCAGCCTAAACCTAGGCATGGTTAACCCTGACGACAACTCCGCCTCTGACTATGTCAGACGCCTGGTGTCCTACATTAACTGCTCCATCGTCTCGCGCCCCATTGCCTCCGACTGGCATCGAGAGATCCTCTCAAAATTTCTGAGCCATTCAGCCAAAAGTCGCCAGCCATCCCAGCCATCCCAGCCCCAGACGGTCTCCAATTCCAAGGCCTTTGAAGAACTGCCGACCCTAGTGGTCGAGTCGCCAACGGAGATCATTGAAGCTCCCCATAGAGCCATTACCCAACCACCAAAGACTCCTATTCCAGAGAAATTTGAGAGTCCAGCACCATCAACACCCCCATCCCACCAGGATGCTCAGCAATCCCCACAGCGTCCTGTAGCTGCTATCCAAGCGGCTGAACCACCCGTTGTCCCACTAGCCGCCCCACTCACCATAGAACTCAAAGACGAAGCATCCGATCCCGATGGTGACACTGCCGATGAAAAGCCATCAACATCATCGTCAGAAACAGGTTTTCGTCCCAGCCAAACGACCCCCAAAGAACTGACCCAGGTTCTCCTCAAGCGCATCATCACCCAAGAAGGCATCGGTAGACTTTATCTAGAGCGCCAAAATGCAACCTGCCGCATCCTCTGGAGCAAGGACGGTGTGGTGCAGTCTGTAGTCGATGATGTGTCCCCCCAGCTCTTTCAAGGGGTGATCAATGAACTCAAACGGATGATGAGCCTCTCATTGATTCCCGTACGAAAACCCAAGCAAATCGAGATCGAACGCATCCACAACCAGAAACGCATCCTACTGAGGTTTCGAGTCACGCCAGGGGAGCATGGTGAAGCAGCCACCCTACAAATACTGCGCGGCGCAGCCCTCAAGTTTTACCAACAGCAGCAAATTGACAACATTAGCCGCGATGCCCTAGGCATTGCCCACGACTTACAGCAGCGCATCGATGAACTCCGAACCCAGGCACAACGAAACTTAGATACCCAAGATACAAAACAAAAAACCCTGCCAGCAATTATGAACATGCTGAAGCAGATGGAGCAACAGCTGCACGATATTATCGATGAGCCAGACTAAACACTAGCCCTCAGTTAATTAAGCTAGGCTAATCCGGCTCTAGTCCTCGCTACTCAGATGCAGATGGCTTCTTGCGCAGACCTTGCACCATACGCCGGAAGTTGACGGAAAATTCGGACCACCCCAGCAAACTACCAGCTTCTTCTTCCTCCCAGGAAGAAGATAGGACGCCATAGGTCAAACCCATCACCCCAAGGCCAAAAAAGCCCAAGGAAACCAGCAGCACAACGACATTGGGAAACTCAACAATATGCCGGGTCAGCAGGATATAAGCCACGACAAACGAAGACATACCTAAAAATGTAGGTACCCCAGAAAACACAGCCATGCGCCGCATCATCCGGCGGCTAACCACCTCGGGAATGCCAGCATCAACCTTGCTAACCCGCTCGGAACCAGCAGCAGATTCCTTCCTCGGAGACGTTTTCCCTGGAGACCTAGGGGACGATTTAGGCAAGGGCTTATCATTAGACGAGGTCGCCTTACCACTCGACTGCTTACTGGACTTAGGTTCAAAGGGCAGCGGCTCACGCTGAGACTCCGAAGGCATAAAACACCTGAGATGCTAGATGGGGCAGATGGGGCCGTGACTTTCAACTATCGGGGCACTATCGGGTCCTTAGCCGCGAATGCCCAAACGCTTAATCAGAGCCCGATACCGCTCAGCATCTTGCTGAATCAAATAGGCCAATAGGCGCTTACGGCGGCCAATCATACGCAGCAGCCCCCGACGAGATGAATGATCTTTCTTATTAACCTGTAGGTGCTTGCTCAGGCGGTTAATTTTCTCAGTGAGCATGGCTACCTGCACATCGACAGATCCAGTATCTGTTTCATGCACCTGGTAGTCAGTGATAATTGTTTGCTTTTGTTCTTGCAGGAGCGCCATATAGCTTACCGATTACAGCCGATTAAACGAATTAATGAACTTGCTTGAACAGGCACAGTAGCACTATTCAACGCAGGATTTTGTATTTTACTACAGCAACGCCAGTCAATTTGGATATTTATAGAACTTGTACGGCTGCCGATGCTGCGAAGAAATGACTCCTTCGGTTCAGCCGAACCGAGGCCGCAAAAGGCACCATGGGCTAAAGGATCTGGGCATGCTTAAGCCATAGACTAACCGAATGACTGATAACGGATTGAATATGAAACAGCTTTTTCCCAGGCAGCCCACCGGAAACTTTACGGAATCAGCCAACGAAAAAATATGCCTTATGTTCTGGCTAATCCGCCAGAGAATGTAAAGAGGGATAGCAACGGTGCCATTTTGTTCTATTTTAAGAACAAAATGGCACCGTTGCAGATACCTTAATAATTCCCTGCTAAAAAGTTTCTCAAGGCATTGTCCAGACACCTAGGCATTAGTTCAGCGTAATGAACCGATTTTTTCAGCCATTTGATTAGATTTCCTAAATTTTGCCGTTTCAAACAGGTAAACCCTGTGCCAGAACGGTGCCTTCCTTCGGTATAGTCCTTTTGGGAATTACGTAATTTCGTCATTTTCGTTACTGAAAATATCCCAACCCATAGGTTTTTTGGCACCCTATTGCTTTTGCTGCGTCAATCATCTTGCTTAGCTTGTTACCCCTGCCCATGATTCATCCATCGCTTGTTATCTCCCATCCTCTGGCCAGCCATACTATGGCTATTTTGTTAGGGGGTCTGCTACTGGCTGTCCCTAGTACGGCTAAGGCAACTCAGTCACCATTGTCCCTAGGGGAATCATCTCAGGTGACTCCAGACAGCCTGGCGCTAGGATCTTTGGCCTCCGATGACTCATGGGCAGGGTTAGGCGATGGATTAAACGGTGGACTAAACGGTGAGGAACTGGCTCTAGACGCGCTGGATCCAGCCAATAATGTTGAACCCCCTGGGTTAGATATTCGTTCAGGCAATGCGGCCATTAGCCCCTATCTCGATCGGGCCATGCAGGATGAACTGAAGCACCTGATGGGCCGGTTTGAAGGGGCATTGCTCCAGGGCTATGCCAGTACTCAACCCACAGAGTTAGCCCTCACATCTATTCGTACCGAAGGCAGCCTCAACGCGAGTCTGGGGGCGGCTAGTCTTGCCACCCCACTCACCCATCCAGCCCTTGAAACCGCACAGCAGACCCTGAGTGATTGGCCTGAGTTGATCGCCCGGCGTGACTATGGTACGGCTCGCCGTCGATGGATTGAAGCGCGGCAAGGCCTCTGGAATGCTTTTCCAGTGGAGCAATCCTTGGCCCAACCCGAAATTCGGGCCATGTGGTTAGATCGCGGCACTATCGTCCGGGCACGTTCCGAGGCCAACTTAGCCCAGGTGTTTGATCGGTTGGCGGCGGCGGGCATTAATACGGTTTTCTTTGAAACGATCAATGCGGGCTATCCCATCTATCCGAGTCGCATTGCTCCCCAGCAAAATCCCCTCACCCGCCACTGGGACCCCTTAGCTTCAGCGGTCAAACTGGGCAAAGAGCGGGGCATCGAAGTCCATGCTTGGGTATGGCTATTTGCAGCCGGGAACCGTCGTCACAACCACCTGTTAAATTTACCCGCTAACTATCCAGGGCCACTGCTCAATGCCAATCCGGGCTGGGCTGCCTATGACCGCCAGGGCCGTGCCATCCCCGTGGGCCAGGATAAACCGTTTTTGGACCCGGCCAATCCAGAGGTGCGTAGCTATTTGATGCGCATGCTGCAGGAACTGGCCAATAACTACGATGTGGATGGCATTCACTTTGACTATGTGCGCTATCCCTTTCAAGACCCGGCGGCGGATCAGACCTACGGCTATGGCACAGCCGCCCGGCTACGCTTTCGGGATATGAACGGCATAGACCCAGCGCTCCTGTCTCCTCGGAACAACCCATCCCTGTCATCACAAGAACAACGGCGACAGCAACAGCTGTGGCAACTTTGGACAGAGTTTCGGGTAGAGCAGGTGAGCTCATTTGTGGCAGAGGCCTCCCAAATGCTCCGGCAGCAACAACCCGATCTGACGATTTCAGCGGCTGTATTTGCTAAGCCCACCCATGAACGGGTCCAAAAAATCCAGCAGGATTGGGAAACTTGGGCCAAGCGGGGGGACGTGGATTGGATCGTGTTGATGAGCTATGCCATGGATACGAAGCGATTCGAGGATTTAATTAGGCCTTGGATTCTGGAGGCAGACTATGGCTCTACCCTAATCATTCCGGGGATTCGATTGCTGAACCTGCCTGAGATGGCGGCGTTGGATCAGATTCAAACGCTGCGGGATCTGCCGGTGAGTGGCTATGCCCTGTTTGCGGTGGATAATCTGCAGCGGGGTATTCAAACCCTACTGAATAATACCCAGGGGGAAGCAGGACTGTCCCCATCGATCCCCCAGCAGCAGCCGTTTAATACGGCAACAGAGCGCTATCAGGCCCTACAGCGTGAGTGGAGCTGGCTTTTGAGTAATGGTCAGATATTGATGCGCGAAGAGAAGATGGCGCAGTGGGTGAGTGATGTTAACGCCTTGGGCGATCAGCTGGCTGATTTGGCAGCGGACCCCTCCCATCGAAAATTGGAGCAGGTAAGGTCGCAACTAACCGAGCTCGAGCGAGTCATCACCACTGAACTATCGGTCAAATCCCAGCAAAACCAATATCGACTCCAAGCCTGGGAACACCGCCTAACCACCATTGAACATTTGCTGGCCTACGGTGAGCAACGATTTATTCCTTAGGCAGTTGATAGACTGCCTAGTACCTAAGATTTAGGCAAGAGCAAGCTTTTTTGATACTACCGTTTTCAACTTTGGGCATGCTGAAGGGGTAAGGTTTAGTTCCTACCCATAGGTGATTGTCCTAATGACCGAGCCAATTCCGGAACTTATCATCGAAGCCGGTCGTACTGAGGCTCAGTACTGGCGTGATCTGTGGCGCTATCGTGAGCTGTTTTACTTTTTGGCATGGCGCGATGTCTTAGTGCGTTATAAACAGACGGTGATTGGTGTAGCCTGGGCGTTACTCCGTCCATTTTTGACCATGCTCGTCTTTACGGTGGTCTTTGGTCGACTAGCCAATTTGCCATCGGAGGGAGATGCACCTTATCCGATTTTGGTTTTTGCCGCGATGCTCCCCTGGCAGTTTTTTGCCAATGCCCTGTCAGAGTGTAGCAATAGCCTCATAACTAACTCAAACCTGCTATCCAAGGTCTATTTCCCTAGGTTGGTGGTACCCACCAGTTCTGTCATCGTCAGTTTTGTAGACTTTTTGATTTCAGGGATCATTTTGCTGGGGCTGATGGCTTGGTTTAATGCGGTTCCCACCTGGCGTATTTTGACGCTGCCCCTCTTTATTGCCATTGCCTTTGCTGCTGCCATGGGAGTCGGTTTGTGGCTAGCGGCACTGAATGTGCAGTATCGAGACTTTCGCTATATCGTTCCGTTTATCGTCCAGTTTGGACTTTATATTTCACCGGTGGGCTTTAGTAGTACTATTGTGCCGACAGATTGGCGGTTGCTTTACTCTCTCAATCCTATGGTGGGGGTAATTGACGGTTTCCGTTGGGCCATTATTGGCGGTGATGTACAGCTCTTCTGGCCAGGTTTTTGGCTCTCTCTATTACTGGTAGTAGTGGTGCTAGTAACTGGCGTACAATACTTCCGTCACATGGAACGGTCCTTTGCTGACATCATATAGACCAGTCTATTTGCGTTACAGATACTGATTGTTTTCTGAATATCCATAGCTCCCCAGGAGCAACTAACAAATCATTAGTGTTATCCCTTGTCATATGTCCGACACGGTTATTCAAGTCGAAAATCTAGGCAAGAAATACATTATTGGGCAGCAGCAGGAAAGCTCTTATAGCTATAAGGCCTTGCGAGACGTGTTGGCCGATAGTGCTAAATCATTGGGTCGTCGCTTAAGACATCCTGGCAAACCCTTTGTTTCATCCAACCAAGAAGAGTTCTGGGCACTGAAGGAACTTTCGTTTGAAATCAAGCAAGGAGAAGTGGTTGGCATTATTGGTCGCAATGGAGCAGGCAAATCCACACTACTCAAAATTCTTAGTCGGATTACTGAACCGACAACAGGACGTATTCGCTTGCGAGGCAGAGTGGCGAGTTTACTAGAGGTCGGCACAGGATTTCATCCTGAACTAACAGGTAGAGAGAATATCTTCCTGAATGGTGCCATTCTAGGCATGAGCAGAGTCGAGATTAATCGAAAGTTTGACAAGATTGTTGAATTTGCAGAGATAGCAAAGTTTTTGGATACTCCGGTTAAACGCTACTCCTCAGGAATGTATGTGCGATTGGCCTTTGCCGTTGCAGCCCATTTAGAGCCAGAAATCCTAGTAATAGATGAAGTATTGGCAGTAGGAGATGTGGCTTTCCAGAAAAAATGTCTTGGAAAAATAGAAAATATTGCTCGCCGAGAACAAAGAACCGTGCTGTTTGTCAGCCATCAAATGGCAGCAATCAAGAGCCTCTGTTCAAGAGTCATAGTACTAGATAGCGGCCAATTAAAAATTGACAATAGTCCTCAAGCAGGTATTAATTTTTACTTGAAAAATTTAGAAACCGTAGTCAACAGACAAGCAATTTCGGCACTAAGACGTACTGGAACAGGAGCACTAAAACTCATTGACTTCTGGGTTGAAGATTCTTCAAGTGAATCAATTGGAACCGTCGTTTCAGGCAGCGATATTACACTCAAATTTAGTTACTATCGAAATACAATAGCACCTTTAAATAAAGTAGTCTTAGGCTTTAGCTTGCATACTAGCTTAGGCGATATCTTATCTATCGTATATAGCGATTACATGGGAGTTTCATTTTCAAACTTGTCGACAAAAGGAGAAATCAGCTGTCAGATCAAAGATCTGAATCTTTCGAAGGGAAGATACTATGTTGGCGTCAGAATACTAGTCAATCAAGTCGAAGCTGATTGGCCACGCGGATATGTCGGATTCATTGACGTTGAAGACGGCAATTTTTATGCAGAGGGAAGAACCCCACATAGTGGAATCGGTCCTATTCTAATTCGAGGTAAATGGCAGGCAACAGATACATCTAAACCTCAGAAATTACTTACGAAAAATGACTCCTAACCTTACAAGAGCATTAAAGAAATATCAACTAATTGCAAAGTCGCTCATACACCCAACAGGCTATTTTATTTACCCTAAAAATCTTTATAAATATCACAACCTATCCTTTTCCCAAGAAGGCGAGGATAGAGTGTTACATCGCATTTTTGAAGGTAAAAAAAAAGGATTTTATATAGATGTCGGAGCATATCACCCACAACGTTTCTCTAATACTTATTTGTTTTATTTGTCGGGCTGGAAAGGCATTAACATTGATGCTTCTCCAGAAAACATAAAAAGATTTACAAATCTAAGGCCTCGCGACATCAATCTATCGATTGCAATTAGCGATACGTGTCAGGAACTAACATTTTATACTTACAAGGAATCAGCTCTAAATACATTTTCTTATGAGTTAGCTTAGTAAGCGTCACAGGGGATGCCCAGGCATAAGCGAGAGTGGGGACTGAGCAGATCTAGTGTTAGCCTCGACCAAAGGTAATAGGGACGGCGCAGGTAAGCCTGCCCGCGCAGCCCGAACCGCTTCG